>DASXUT010000095.1 GCA_036504675.1 Bacillota bacterium
CGGGGAGCTGACCCTCTTCGGAGGCTCCCAGGCGCTGGTGGAAGCCCACCTGGAGGAACGCAACTGGCCCGCATCCATGCGTCCCGAGGTCACCTCCGAGGGCAACGACGTCACCATCAAGCAGGCGACCAACGGCGTCAGCACCGGTTCGGCCCGTCAGAAGTGGGATATCCGGCTGAACAGCGACCTTCCCATGGCCATCGTGGCCAACGTCGGGGCCGGCTCGAACCGCCTCGACCTGCGCGAGACCAAGGTCGAAAGCCTCGACTTCAATACCGGGGCCTCCTCGACCACCATCACCTTGGGTGACCGCGTGCCCCTCTGCCGGGTGAACATCAAGGCCGGGGCGGCGTCGACCAAGGTCGAGGTGCCCAGGTCGGCCGGGGTCAAGGTTACCGTCCAGACCGGTATCGGTTCCTCCAACCTGAGCTCGCTTCAATACAATCGGGATGGACGCACCTGGACCTCGCCCGATTACGACTCCGCCTCGACCAAGATCGAGATTAACTTCACCGGTGGCATCGGGAGCTTCGAGCTCCTTCCCCGCTGAAACAAGCCCGTCCGAACCCGATTGAACCAGCTTCGTCTTCCCAGCGAAAGCCTTGGAAGCCCGCCTGGAATGTGGTACACTCTGGGCGGGCTTGTGTTTTGCCGGCCACCTTGCCCCGGTTTGCTGAATCGGCGCGGGTCTTAACCAGAGGGGGGCATCCAGAGTTCCATGGTAGAAGTCAAAGGACTGTCCAAGACCTTCAAGAACCTGACCGCGGTGGCCAAGATCGATTTCACCGCCAAGCCGGGTGAGATCTTCGGCCTTTTGGGCGAGAACGGGGCCGGTAAGACGACGACCCTTCGTCTCCTGGCTTCGATCCTCACCCCCACGTCCGGCGACGCCATTGTCAACGGCTTCTCCGTCGTCAGGCAGCCGGAGAAGGTCCGGGCCACCATAGGCTTCGTCGCTTCCGACGCCGGGCTGTACGACCGACTCACGGCCCGCGAGAACGTGGCCTACTTCGGCCGCCTCCACGGCCTGAGCCGGCAGGCGCTCGAGGGCCGGATCGCCGATATCTTCTCCTGGCTCGACATGAACGAATACGCCGACCGCCGGGTCGGCAAGTTCTCCAAGGGTATGAAGCAGAAGGTCTGCATCGCCCGGGCCCTGATCCACGACCCCCCGGTGATGCTCCTCGACGAACCTACCGCCGGCCTTGACGTGACGGCCATCCACGCCGTCGACGAGTTCATCCTCAGAGCCAAACGGGAGGGCAAGACGATCATTTTCTCCAGCCACATCATGAGCGAGGTCGAGAAGCTCTGCGACCGGGTGGCCATTATCCACCGTGGGGCGATCATCGCCTCCGGGACCATGGATGACCTCGCGGCCAACCGCGAGCGCTTCGAGGACGTCTTCCTTCGCTTGATCGGGGGTCACGAGCAATGAGAGAACGCCTCAACTTCCGTCACGTCTGGACCGTCTTCAGCAAAGAGATGAGCGACACCATCCGGGATCGCCGGACCTGGTGGGCGATGATCATCCTGCCGGTCGTTCTGGTCCCCCTGATGACCCTGATCGCCCCGCGGGCGGCCATCAGACAGATTGAGAACGTCCAGAAGAGCCGTTCCGACATCGTCGTCGTCGGCGCCGACAAGGCCCCGACCCTGATCGAGTTCCTCAAGGGGACGGGCGACTTCACCCTGGTGGACGCCGACCCGGCTACGGCCCTCGAGAACCGCAAAGCTTTGGCCATCGTCTACGTCCCGGCCGACTTCGAGGCGAGCTTGAAGAGCGAAACCCCGGCCCAGGTCCGGGTGGCTTTCGACGCCTCCGACCAGAAGTCGTCGTTGGTCCAGGGGAAGGTGGACAAGGCCCTGGGCACCTTCTCGCAGGGGCTCGTGGCTGCCAGGCTGCAGGCCAAGGGGATCAACCCGGCGATCCTCTCCCCGCTGGCCATCAGCATGGAGAACGTCGCCCCGAAAGAGCGCATGGGGGCCACCCTCCTGGGGATGATTCTACCCATGCTCCTGGCGATGTGGGCGGCCACCGGCGGCATGTACGCGGCCATCGACCTGGCCGCCGGGGAGAAGGAGCGAGGGACCCTGGAGGCCCTCCTGACCGTCCCGGTCTCGCGCATCTCCATCGCCGTAGGCAAGTACCTGGTGGTCGTGGTCAGCTCGCTGATCGCCGCGGCCATCTCCGTCCTGGGCTTCGCCGTCGCCTTCAAGCTCTCCCCGGTCTCCCTGGAACCGGGGCAGACGGCCAGCTTCGGCCTGACCCTGGCCCAAATCGGCTGGCTCTTCCTGATCGCCCTGACTCTGTCGGCCTTCTTCGCCGCCATCGAGCTGACCATCAGCGCCTTCGCCCGCGGCTTCCGCGAGGCCCAGACCTACCTGACCCCGATCACCTTCATCATCCTCATCCCCTGGATGCTCACCCAGTTCTCGGCACCGGCCGACATTCCGGCGTACTTCTTCTACATCCCGGTGATGAACGCCGTCATGGCCTTCAAGGAACTGGTCATGGGGATCGTCAACCCGGCCCACCTTCGCGATACTTTCCTCTTCTCGCTGATCTATGCGGCTGCAGCCGTCCGCATCGCCGGCCAGTTCTTCCGCCGGGAGAGCGTCCTCTTCCGAAGCTAGCCGTCGAGCCTCAAGCCGGCTCTGTCGCCCGACCCACCGCCAATTGCCCCCCGCCCGAGTCTAGAGGCTTGACAAACGATTCGGGGGGGGGTATATTACTGCTGTAGTGTATTAGTGAATTAGTACAGTAGGCTTACGAAGCCAGGCCCACTACGACCTCAGGTCGCAGCGACCGGTCGGCGTAAGGACAGGGGGTGTCAGCCAGCTTGTGGTTCCATATCGACCCGTCCGCCGGTGTTCCGGTCTACCTGCAGATCGTCAACCAGGTGAAGCACGCGGTGGCCAGCGGGGTCCTGCAACCAGAGGAGCAGCTGCCATCCATCCGCGACGCGGCCACCAGTCTGACGATCAACCCGAACACGGTCGCCAAAGCCTATCAGGAACTCGAGGCGGCCGGGGTCATCGTGACGGCCAAGGGCCGGGGGACGTTCGTCGCCAGGACGGGTTCCACGCTGATCAAGGGAGAACGCGAGCGGGTCCTGACTCGGCTGGTCGACCAGGTGATGGTTGAGGCGCTTCATCTGGATCTATCGGACGGAGACGTCGAGCGGTTATTTCGGGAGGGTTTGCAGAAATGGTACAAGCAGAAGACCTGAGCGGCCCGGCCAAGGCCATCGAGACCAACTTACTGACCCGGACCTATGGGTCCAATCAGGCGGTGGCCGACCTGAACCTCGTGGTCCCCAAAGGCAGTGTCTTCGGTTTCCTCGGGCCCAACGGGGCCGGCAAGACAACGACCATCAAGATGCTCCTGGGCCTGTTGAAACCGACTTCCGGTGGGGCCAAGGTCCTCGGCTACGACCTCGGAGCCGAGAACATCAAGGCCCGGGCCCGGATCGGCTATGTGCCCGAGAACACTGAGATCTATGGCTACATGCGGGTGCGCGAGATGATCGCCTTCACCCAGGGGCTCTTCCCGCGCTGGGACACCGCGGTGGTCGCCCGCTACCTGAAGCTCTTCGGACTGCCCGAGGATCGATTGGTCAAGGCCCTTTCCAAGGGCATGCGGGCGCAACTGGCGCTGGTCCTGGCCCTTGGTCCCAGGCCCGAGTTGCTCATCCTGGATGAGCCGACCTCGGGGATGGACCCCCTGGCCCGCAAGCAGTTCCTGTCGTCGGTCCTGCAAGAAGTCTCGGCCGCCGGGCAGACCGTCTTCATGTCCAGCCACATCCTGGCCGACGTGGAGCGGGTGGCCGACCATATCGCTCTCCTCAACCGCGGGCGCCTGGTCCTGGCCGACACGATGGACCACCTGAAGACCAACAACAAGAAGATCCGCGTCGTCCCCTCCGGGGACGCTCCGTCGGACCTGGAGCGCTGGCCGGGGGTCCGCTCGGTCATCCGCGAGGGGCGCGGTCTGCTGATCAGCGTGGAGGACGGCTTCGACGCTATCGCCGAGCGGCTCAAGTCCGCCAGTCCGACCTACCTCGAGGTCATCGACATGAACCTCGAAGAGATCTTCATTGACTATGCCGGGGGTGAGCGCCTTGCTCTCGCTTAATCGCTCCGTCTTCCTCAAGGAACTGCGGGAGAACCGCTGGAAGGCGGTCGCCTTCGCGGCCGTGCTGGTGGCCTCGGCGGCGGCCAACGTCTTCGCCTACAACTACCTCCAGAGCATGTTCCAATCGGCCGGCCAGACCGTTCCCGACTTCTTCAAGAATCAGATCAACGCGATGATGGGCTCCTACTCCACCTACGTCTGGTCGAGTTGGTTCGGAAAGAGCCTTTATCAGATGTCCACGCTCTTCCTGATCCTCCTCGGGATGAGCACAATGGCTTCCGAGGTCTCCCGCGGGACGGCGAGTTACCTCCTGACCAAACCGGTCTCCCGGGGCACCGTCCTCTTCTCCAAGTGGCTGGCCCAGGCGGCCATCTTCGTGACCATGATCATCGCCGGCACCGCCCTGCTCTACCCGATGTCTCTGGCCATCGGCCAGACCTACGATTTTGGCCTGCACCTGGCCTCGTTGCCTCTGGCCCTGTCCTCCGGCCTGGTCGTCCTGACCCTGGCCGTGGTCGCCTCGGTCGGCTTCGACGACCCGGTCAAGGCCGGGGGGGCCTCGGCCATCTTCCTCATCGCCCTGTCAGTCCTGGGTTTCTTCAAGACCACCCAGCGCTGGTCGCTGTTCTACTACTTCTCGGCCGCACCGGTGGCCGTGAGCGGCGGGGACCCGCAATGGCTCCATGTCCTGGTGATGCTGGCCATCACCGCCGCCGTCTACCTCGTGGGGGCCCGCCTCTTGGAGCGGAAGGACTTCTGAGGCCGCCCAGCCGAAACGAAAGACCCTCGCCATGGCAGTTGCCCCGGCGAGGGTCTTTTTATCGTTGTCTGAGCCGGCACCGCCCGACATGGGGCGGGCCCTTTACACCGCGTTGCCCAGGTAGGCCGCCCTGACCCGCGGGTTCTCCCGCAGCTCGGCGGCGGGGCCGGCGAGGACAATCCGACCGGTCTCCAGGACGTAGGCCCGGTTGGCCACTTGCAGGGCCATGTAGGCGTTCTGCTCGACGAGGAGGACCGTCGTTCCCTGCCGGTTGATCTCCTGGATGATCGAGAAGATTTCCTGGACCAGGATGGGCGAGAGACCCATCGACGGCTCGTCCAGCAGTAGCAGCTTGGGTGTGGACATTAGAGCCCGGCCCATCGCCAGCATCTGCTGTTCCCCGCCGGAGAGGGTCCCGGCGTTCTGCTTGAGCCGCTCCTTCAGCCGGGGGAAGCTCTTGAAGACGCGTTCGAAGGCCGCCTCGAGGCCGCCCCCGGTTCGGGTGTAGGCCCCCATCTCCAGGTTCTCAGCCACCGTCAGGTTGGCGAAGATCTTTCGCCCTTCCGGGACATGGCCGATGCCCAGTCGGACGATGGTGTGGGCGGTCGTCCGGGTGATCTCCTGCCCGTGGTAGACGACCTTGCCGCTGCGCGCCCGGACCAGCCCGGAGATGGCCCTCAGGCTGGTCGACTTGCCGGCGCCGTTGGCCCCGATGAGGGTGACGATCTCGCCCTCCTGGACCTCGAAGGACACCCCGTGGAGGGCCAGGATGTTGCCATAGGCGACGTTGAGGTCTTTCACCTCGAGGATCAAGCGACAGCCCTCCCCAGGTAGGCCTCGAGGACCTTGGGATTGTCCTGGACCTCGGCCGGCGTGCCCCCGGCGATGATCTGGCCGAAGTCCATGACGACGATCCGCTCGCAGAGGTTCATCACCAGGCCCATCTGGTGCTCGATGAGCAGGACGGTCAAGCTGAACTGGGTCTTGACCGAGCGGATCAGCTCAACCAGGGCGGTGACCTCGGCCGGGTTCATCCCGGCCGCCGGCTCGTCGAGGAGGAGCAGCTTCGGGTCGGTCGCCAGGGCCCGGGCGATCTCGAGGCGGCGTTGCTGCCCGTAAGGCAGCGAGCCGGCCACCTCGTACTGCTTGTCGGCCAGGCCCAGGAGGCCCAGGATGTCACGGGACCTCGCCGTCAGGGCGGCCTCCGAACGCCCGAATACCGGGAGGTGGAGGGCTGCTCCGAAGAGGTCATACCCCAGGTGGTTGCAGAAGGACACCCGGACGTTGTCGAGGACGGTGATGTCCTTGAACAGGCGGATGTTCTGGAAGGTCCGGGCGATCCCCCGCCGGCAGACCTGGAAGGGCTTGAGGCCGACCAGGCTCTGACCCTGGAAGGCCGCGCCGCCCGAGGAGGGCGGGATCATCTGGGTCACCAGGTTGAAGACCGTCGTCTTACCGGCCCCGTTTGGGCCGATCAGGCCAACCAGTTCACCCTGGTCCATGCTCAGGTTGAAATTGGCCACGGCCCGCAGGCCGCCGAAGTTCTTGTTCAGGTCCTTGATCTCAAGCACCGGCATCGGGCATGCCCCCCTTCATCGAGCCGTCCGCGCCCGGCTCGGCCGGTCGACCGGCTGACCTCGCCCCAGGCACGTGCCGCGGGATGAGGGCCTGCCACTCGAGACCGCTGAGCAAGCCCTTCGGCCTCAGGATGATCACCAGGATCAGGGCCAGGGCATAGAGGACGCCTCGGAAGTCGATGAAGCTCTGGCCGAGGACGGCCCGCAGGACCTCGAGGAGGAAGACCCAGGAGATGCCGGTGACGACCGTTCCGCTCAGGCTGCCCAGCCCGCCGGCGACGACGATGATCAGGAAGTCGAAGGACTTCAGGAAGTCGAAGGACGACGGGTGGACGATCGGGTAGCGGTGGGCGTAGAGCCCGCCGGCCAGCCCGGCCAGGGCGCACCCGAGGACGAAGGCCAGGGTCTTGACCCGGGTCGTGTCGACCCCCATGGCGTCGGCGGCGATCTCATCGTCGCGGACGGCCATCCAGGCCCGTCCGAAGGACGACAGCCGCAGGTTGCGCACCAGCAGGACGACCAGTAACAGGACGATGAAGACGGCCGGGAACTTGGCGATCTGGGGGACCCCGGTCATCCCGGTCGCCCCGTTGGTGGCCGGGATCCACTTGTTCGAGTAGTCCATGAGGACCTTGACGATGATTCCGAAGCCCATCGTAGCGATGCCCAGGTAGTCGGAGCGGAGGCGGAGGATCGGCCTGCCGATCAGGAAGGCGACCATCCCGGCGAAAGCCGCCGCGGCCACCAGGCCGAGGAGGAAGACCCCGTAGTTGCCGTGGCCGTAGAGCTTGCTGATCAGCCCGGCGGCGTAGGCCCCGAGGCCGTAAAAGGCCGCGTGGCCGAGGGAGAACTGGCCGCAGAAGCCGTAGATGATCGACAGGCCGATGGACGCGATGGTGATGATCATCGCCTGGTCCAGGATTAGCTGCCAGTAAGCGTTGACGATCTCGGTGATCCCCAGGACCTCGCGGAGAGCGAAGAAGACGGCCGCGGCAGCCAGGACGAAGGGAAGGCCGCCGGTGAACTTCTGTTTCACGACTGCCTCACCCCCTAGACCTTCTCCGGTCCCGCCTTGCCGAGCAACCCGGAGGGCTTGATCAGCAAGACCAGGATCAGGATACTGAATGAGAAGACGTCACGCAACCGCGAGGACAGGTAGGCCGCCGAGAGCACGTCGACCTCGCCCATGATCAGCGAGCCGAGCATGGCCCCGGGGATGTTCCCGATGCCCCCCAGGACGGCCGCGGTGAAGGCCTTCAGGCCGGGCATGATCCCCATGAACGGGTTGATCTGGGGATAGGCGGCCGAGTAGAGGACCCCACCGGCCGCCGCCAGGGCCGAGCCGAGGGCGAAGGTATAAGAGATGATGGCGTCGACGTTAATGCCCATCAGACGGGCGGCGTCGTGGTCGAAGGAGACGGCCCGCATCGCCTTGCCCATCTTCGTCCGGGTGACCATGTACTGCAGGGCGGTCAGGAGGACGACCACCGTCACCAGGACGATGACCTGGATGTTGGAGAACTGAACACCGCCGACGTCCCACTGGGCGACGTTGAAGGGTCTCGGCACGACCCGGAAGTTCGGACCGAAGACGAACTTGAGACTCGTACCGTACTCGATGAAGAGTGAGACACCGATGGCGCTGATCAAAGCGGCGATTCGGGCCTGATAGCGGAGCGGCCGGTAGGCCAGGCGTTCGATGGTCACTCCGAGGACCGCGCAGACGGCCATGCTCAGGGGCACGGCGATGTAGAACGGCAGGCCCCAGCTGGCGGTTGAGAAAAAGGCCACAAACGCGCCGACCATGAAGACGTCGCCGTGGGCGAAGTTGATCAGGCGGATGATCCCGTAGACCATCGTGTAGCCGAGGGCGATTAGGGCGTAGACTGACCCCAGTTGCAGCCCGTTGAGAATCTGGTTGATGGCCTCAATCATAGACTCTTGGCCCCCCGAGGGTTGGGATGCAAAGGGGGGAGGGCTGGGCCCTCCCCCCTAAGGGCTGACGGTTCAGGGATTGACGGTGGCGACGTACTTCTGCTTGCCGTCCTTGATCTGGAGGATCACGGCGGCCTTGATCGGGTCACCGTTGGCGTCGTTCTTGATCGTCCCGGACACGGCACTGAAGGTACCGCTGGCGAGATACTCGCGGAGCTTCTCGGGATCGTTGCTCTGGGTCGACTTGACCGCGCTGATCAGCATGTTGGTGGCGTCATAGGCCAGGGTGGCCAGGGCGTCGGGCACGCTGCCGTACTTAGCCTTGTAGGTCGAAACGAAGGTCTGGACCTCGGGACGGGGGTCGTCCGACGAGTAGTGGTTGGTGAAGTAGCCGCCATCCATCGCCTTGAAGTCCAGGTCGGAGGAGTCCCAACCATCGCCGCCGAGGAAGACGGCCTTGATCCCCTTGCCCCGGGCCTGGCCGCCGATGAGGGAGACCTTCTGATAGTAGTCGGGCAGGTAGAGGATGTCGGGCTTGAGGCCGGCGATCTTGGTCAGGACGGCCGAGAAGTCGGTGTCGTCCTTGCCGTAAGAGGCCTCGAAGACGACCTTGCCGCCGCCCTTTTCGAAGGCCTCCTTGAAGTACTGGGCCAGGCCGACGGTATAGTCGTTGGACTGGTCATAGAGTGTGGCCGCCGTCTTGGCCTTCAGGTTATTCAGGGCGAATTTGGCCCCGACCGTCCCCTGGAACGGGTCGATGAAGCAGGCCCGGAAGGTGAATGCCTTCCGCTTCCCGTCCTCGACCGTGACCTTCGGGTTGGTGGCCGTGCTGGTGACTTGGACGACCTTAGCCGGGTTGGTCACGTTGCTGATGGCGATGGTCACCTTGGAAGTGACCGACCCGATGATCGCCTGGACCTTGGTCTCGCTGATGAGCTTGGTGGCGACGTTGACGCCCTCGGTGGCGTCGTTGCGGTCGTCCATGATTGTGAACTCCACCGGGACGTTGCCGATCTTGCCGCCCTTGTCGGTCACGCCGGCCTGCTCCATGGCCAGTAGGAAGGCGTTCTTGGTCGACTCGCCGAAGGTCTTGACGTCACCAGTGAGCGGGGTGACCACGCCGACCCTCAAGGTGTTCTTATCCTTGCCGCCCCCGCCCGCGCAACCGGATAGGGCTACGGCAGGGATCAGAACGACGATGGCGACGAGAGCAAAAAGCCGCGGGAACCTCATTCTGAACCCTCCTCTTGGTTTTCATCGCCATGGTCCGAGTGCCGTCGGGGTTCGCCGGGTAAGTAGTTATCAGTTGTGATGGATTACCAAGATGGGTTTACGACCGGCGAACTATGGCCAAAATGCCCAAACCACTGCGATGTATTTTGCATTGATTCGTGGCGCTCGAATTTTTTCCTCCATGGAGCAAGGCGCCCAATAGAGTTTTTTCACCCAACTCGCCCTGTTGCCCATAAGCAAGACCTGCTAGCGTAAGGGAGAAGAGGAATCACCGGAAAAGTGAGGAAATCTGACAGCGGTTTTTGCGAATCCGAGTTCGGCAGTCATGAGGGATAAACCCCCTGGAGGCCCATGAGACGCTTCCTTAGCTGGCCTAAGATAAATCGGAGACGCCTCTGGCGGGCCCTGAAGGTCCTCGTCTTGGCGGTCGGGCTCATTGCTCTCGCCCTGGGGGCATTCTTTTACTTCTTCCCCCGCCCCGGGCGAGTCTCGCCGGCCGGGGAGATCGGGCTTCAGGCCGGGAAGAGAGTCCTCGTCCTGGCCCCTCACAGCGACGACGAGACCCTGGGCGCCGGCGGTCTGATCATCCAGGCCAGGCGCCTGGGCGACGAGGTTAGAGTGGTCCTGGCCACCAACGGCGATGGTTTCCGCTACGCCGTCGAGGATCAGTATCGGCGCCTGAGGCTCACCCCGGCCCAGTACATCCAGTTCGGCTACGTCCGGCAGAAGGAGAGCCTTAGCGCCTTGGCCCTGATGGGGGTGGCCAAGGATGAGGTAATTTTCCTGGGCTATCCCGATCGTGGCCTGTCCCATCTCTGGCTCGATCAATGGAGCAGCGACGCACCATACGTGTCGCCCTACACCAAGGCCTCCCATTCCCCTTACGTGAACAGCTTCACGCCGGGCGCCCCGTACAGCGGTGAGTCCTTCCTCGCGGACCTGGAAGAAGTGATGACGGCCTATCAGCCGGACATCATCGTCATGCCCCACCCCAGCGACGCCCACCCGGATCATTGGGCCCTCAACGCCTTCGCCACCTATGCTCTGAATGACCTGAGGCAGAACGGGCAGACCTTCGCCGCCAATCCGTTGGTTTATCTGTATCTCGTTCACCGGGGCGATTGGCCAGCCCCCAAGGGGCTTCACCTCAAGGGAATCCTGGCCCCCCCGACCACCTTGGACGACACGACCACCCTGTGGCACTCGATGCCCGACCCGGCCGACGTCACCGATCTCAAATACAAGGCCGTCTTGGCTTACCGCAGCCAGCTGACCATCATGCGGCGGTTCCTGACCAGCTTCGCCAGGGCCAACGAGATCTTCGGGGCCCTCGGGGAGATCCCGGCCCACCACGTCGAGGACGGCCGGATCACGGTGTCCGGCGATCCGCGCCAGTGGGCCGGTCTTCCGCCCCAGCTGCTGGACGCGACCGGGGATACCGTCGCCAGAAGGCTCGAGGGCAGTGGGGACATCAAGACCCTATCGGTGGCCTACGACTCCACCCATCTCTTCCTATTGCTCCAGCTACGGCGTCCAGTTTCCGCCGATCTGACCTACACCATCCGGCTGATCCCCCTCACCCAAACCGTCGGTCCGGTTCGCCGGCAGGTCACCTTGAAGGTCCACCCACCGTCTCGGGTCGAACTGGTCAACTCGTCGAATCAAGGACTCCCGGGCCAGGGAGATGTGATCGTCAAGGCGGTCCGCAATTCCGTCGAAGTGAGTCTGCCGCTGTGGGCCATCGGCTCGCCCCCGCGCATCTATGTGAATGCCCAGACCGGCCTGGCCAACCTGGGCATCGACCGAAGCGCGTGGCAGGTTATGGGGCTGGGCGGTTCCGGCGGGTTTCGATCAGGGTCCAGACCGGATCAAGGAACGGGGATCGAGTGATCATGGGACCCAGCGGCGATCGCTATGTCACGCTCCCTGTGGGTCATCAGAAGCTGAGGATCCGCTATGTCACCGCGGGAGGGGCCGGCCACCCGGTCCTGCTTCTGCATGGCTTCGGCGGGAGCGCCGACCACTGGCGGTTGGTTATGCCGGCGCTGGCCCGCCATTTCCGCGTTTACGCCATCGACCTCCCGGGGTTCGGCCGGTCCGAGCGGCCGGGGCGGGGCTTCCACATCTCCGACCTGTCGCAGGCGGCCGGGGCCTTCATCAAGGCCTTCGGGCTGTCATCGCTCCGGGTGGCCGGCCACTCCATGGGCGGTCAGATCGCCGTCGAGGTGGCCCGGATGCACCAGACGCGGGTCGATCGGCTCGTCGTGATCGACAGCTCCGGCTTGAATCCCCGCCCCCTGTCGACGGCGATCCGGATGATGCTGCGCTTCCCGACCCTGGGATGGATGTGGTCCCGGGTCGTCGCCACCGAGCCGGTCTTCCGCCGCCGCCTCCGATTCCTGGCGGCCGACGAAAGCCGGCTCACCGAGGCCGACCGGAAGACCCTTCGCCAAGGTATCCTCCAGGTGCGGTTGCCCGCTTCACGTGGCGAGGCCTGGGCCTTTGAACGCTTCCTTGACCG
>DASXUT010000096.1 GCA_036504675.1 Bacillota bacterium
AAAGCACCACCAGCTTTCCGGTGGCCATAGCAGAGGGGAAACACCCGTTCCCATCCCGAACACGGAAGTTAAGCCCTCTCGCGCCGATGGTACTTGGCGGGTAACTGCCTGGGAGAGTAGGTCGCTGCCGGGAAATATTGATCCTCGATAGCTCAATGGTAGAGCATCCGGCTGTTAACCGGAGGGTTGTAGGTTCGAGTCCTACTCGAGGAGCACGAGAAAGCCCTTTCCGACGAGTGTCGGAAAGGGCTTTTTGGCGTTTCCGCCAAGACAAAATAAGTTGCACCATCAAGGAGCAAAACAAGTCTTGTTGAATGGCCGACTCTGGTACAATTAACCCGAGGTGACCGCCATGCCTGAGGCGACGGTTCCCATGGAGAAGCTAGCCCATGCCCTCAGCGATCCGCTGCGCCTGAAAGTCCTCGACCTCGTCGCCGCGGGGCGGGCCCAAGGTTGCTGTTCGCCGGACAACCCCGAGATGCCGGACGGCGTCTGCGCCTGCGACGTCGAGGACAAGCTCCGTCTGGCCCCCTCTAAGCTGGCCTATCACATCAAGTAACTCAAGCAGGCGCGGCTGCTCAACGAGACCAAGCGCGGCCGCTGGGTCTACTACACCCTCAACCAGAAAGCCTTGGAGGACTTCGGCCGGCAGCTCAGGGCGAGGTTCGTTGGGTAGGTTAAGGCTCGGCCGGATCACGCGAAGGAAACCGGGTTTTGTGAAGAGAATTACTTTCACCGGCCGAGCCCTTTCGGCGCCCACGACACCACGCTTCGCATCAACGGCGGTCCTGCGCCTGCACCTGGCCGGACCCCTCCAACGTACAGCGACGATCACGGGCGCGAGGGTCAGAAGAAGGCCGAAAATCTGCGGCAAGTGAGGGGGTCAAGTGATTTGTCACTGGTGGAACTGAGTTGCCAGAAATTCATCAGCGAACTCGGGTCGAAGGCTCCGGTGCCTGGTGGCGGCGGAGCGTCGGCCCTGGTCGGGTCCTTGGGGGCGGCTCTTGGCTCGATGGTCTGCAACCTGACCATCGGCAAGAAGGCCTACCGCGAGGTGGAAGAGGAGATCAAGGGGGTCCTGGCGGAGACCACCGCCCTCCAGAACGAGCTTCTGGTCCTGGTCGACCGAGACGCCGAGGACTTCAAGCCCCTGGCGGCGGCCTATGGGATCAAGGCCGAGACGCCGGAGGAAAAGGAGAACAAGGCCCGCTTGATGGAGCAGGCCCTGAAGACCGCCTCGGGGGTCCCCCTGAAAATCGTCGAGCTCGCCCATGCCTCCCTGAAGCACCTCGACGTCCTCGCCGAGAAGGGTTCCAAGTTGGCCGTCAGTGACGCCGGCGTGGGCGCGGCCTTCGCCCGCTCGGCTCTTGTCGGGGGCAAGTTGAACGTGATGATCAATGCCAACATGATGAAGGACCGGGCCTACGCCGACGAGATCATGGCCCGGACCAACCGGCTCGTCGAGGAAGGCACGACCCTCGCCGACAAGGTCTACGACAAGGTCGTCAAGCGGCTGTCGGTCTGAGGCTCACATATTCGGACTAGGAGGCAAGAACCATGGGCGAGACCCTCAGCGGTAAGAAGGTGGCCGGCGAGGTCATCCCGGAATTGACGGCCCGGTGCAAGACCCTCCTCGATCGCGGGATCAACCCGAAGCTGATGATCGTCCGCTTCGGAGCCAACCCGGACGATCTCTTCTATGAGAAAGGCGCCCGGAAGACCTGCGGCCAGGTGGGGATCATCGTCGACGCCCGCGAACTGGCGCCCGACGCCGACACCAAGGTCCTCCTGGCGGTGGTCGACGAACTCAACAACGACCCGGCGGTCAACGGCATCCTGATGATGCAACCCTTCCCGAAACACATCGACGTCCAGGCGGTGCGCAACCGGATCAGCCCGGCCAAGGACGTCGACGGGATGAGCCCGTCCAACGAGGCCAAGGTCTACGAGAACGACCCGACCGGTTTCCCCCCGTGCACCCCGACGGCGGTGATGGAGATCCTCAAGAACTACAAGGTCGAGCTCAAAGGGAAGAAGGCGGTCGTCCTCGGCCGCAGCATGGTGGTGGGAAAACCGGCGGCCATGCTCCTCCTCGGCGAGCACGCCTCGGTGACCATCTGCCACTCCCGCACGGCCGACCTGGCCGGCGAGGCCCGGCAGGGTGACGTCCTGGTGGCCGCCATCGGGCGGGGCAAGATGGTCACCAAGGACTTCGTCAAGCCGGGCGCGGTGGTCATCGACGTCGGCATCAACGTCGACGAGAACGGCAAGATGTGTGGCGACGTGGACTTCGACTCGGCCGCCCCATTGGCCGGGATGATCACCCCGGTGCCCGGCGGGGTCGGCTCGGTGACCACCACCGTTCTGGCCAAGCATGTCCTCAAGGCAGCCGCCGCCCAGGCCGACCTGAGAGGATGAGAGGCGGGCCTGCCCGGGGCCGTCGATTTCAGTAGTCCTCGCCGAAGAGGTCGATGAGCTCCAGGGCCAAAGCCAGTCCGGCGTCCGGGGCCCCGTTGCCGACGGCCAGGGCGGCGAGGAGCGGGCAGCCCCGCCCGTTCAGGTCGCAACGGACTTCGACCAGCCGCCCGTGCCGGTCGAAGACCTTGGTGACGATCCCCGCCCGCCGACGCTTCAGGCGGCACGTCGGGAACGGGCATTCGCGGCTGGTCGATCGAAGCACGCGGCTCACCCCGTATCAGCATATGGACCCGAGCCGGGGGCGTTCCAGCGACGCCCAGGGGTCACAAAGAGTCCCTCCCCTGCCATCGGGGGGAGAGACTCTTTTGTTGTCCCGGCGTCCGGGGACCCTGGAACCGGCCCCTTGTCGGGCCCGTCTAAGCTGGTAAAGGCCGTTCGTCCGGAGGAGGAAGTGGCGGCCTGGGGACGAAAGGATACCCTGCCGGCCGGCGATCGGCGGCCCGATAGCCGAAGGCCGAGAAACGAGCCGATGAGCGATGCTGCCTAAACTTCTCAAAGAGCAGAGATGGTCCCGGTTCCTGCTGGTCGCCGGCGGATTGCTGGTCGCAGTGGCGATGACCGTCGGGGCCTCGCGGACGGCCATCCCCGCCTCCGGCCGGTTATCCAGCGGGCTAGACCGCTTGGGTCGCTTCGACTTCTTTGAACGTGGGCAGTCCCTGCCCAGGGGCAGTCGATCGGATGACCCATCCGGCCCGCCGACTCCCGGGACCGGGCCCGCGCCGACCGCGGACGGGCAGCCCGAGGGCCCCTTCCCACAACTGGCCGAGGTCCTCGATTTCGAACGGATGGTCGAGAAGCGGCCCGGCCGGGTCCCCGTCGAAGTCCACGGTCTCTACCTGACCGGGTACATCGCCGGACAGACGGAGAAGGTAAACCTACTCCTCAAGGCCCTCGACGGCACATCGTTCAACGCCTTCGTCATCGACGTCAAGAACGACTCCGGGCGGATCAGCTACCGCTCGGACGTGCCGCTGACCAAGGCCGCCGGGGCGGGCACCGACTGGATCCAGGAGCCCGGGGCCTACCTGGCCCACCTGAGGGATGAGGGGATCTACACCATCGCCAGGATCGTCGTCTTCAAGGATCCCGCCCTCGCCAGGGTCCGGCCAGACCTTGCCGTCCAGAGCCAGGACGGTGGGCCCTGGCGCGACCGGACCGGGGCGACCTGGCTCGACCCCTACCGCCGGGAGGTTTGGGACTACGCGGTGGCTCTGGCGCAGGAGGCCGCCAGGAAGGGTTTCCGCGAGATCCAGTTCGACTACGTGCGGTTCCCATCCGATGGCGAGACCGGGAAGACCATCTACTCCGACGCCGAGGGGTCGCGGGCCGAGACCATCGGGCGCTTCCTGAAATACGCCTATGAACATCTCCAACCCTACGACGTATACCTCTCGGCGGATATCTTCGGTCTGGTCGGGACGGTGACCGACGACATGGGCATCGGCCAACGGCTTGAGGACATCCTGGGGACCGTCGACTATATCTCGCCGATGGTCTACCCATCGCATTACTCGGCCCGCAACTACGGGCTGGAAGACCCGGAGTCGCGCCCATACGAGACCGTCCTCGCCGGGCTCCGGGACTACCAGCGTCGGATGGAACTGGCCCCGAGCCTGACCAAGATCCGCCCATGGTTGCAGGACTTCAGCCTCCGGGTGCACTATGGCGAAGCCGAGGTCGAAGGTCAGATCAAGGCGGCCCGGGAACTCGGGGTCAACGAGTTCATCCTCTGGAACCCGGGCAACGTTTACAATACGGCCGTCTTCCGCGAGGTGTCACGGCCATCCCAGCCCTCCGCGGAGTCGCCCGTCTCGGGTGAGGTGCGCTGAGCGCGGAGGCCGGCCGCGGTGCCGCTCCAGCAAATCAAGACGACCGCCCGAGGAGGGCGGTCGCGTCGTTCTCCCGCCGAGCGCCGTCGAGGGCCGCCATGGCGCTCCGCCTCTGGAATGAAGACCCTTACGCTGGGTAAAATTACAGGAGATTGCATGGAGGAATTGCTTGGCAACACGCGAATTATAAAAAGTTGTGTTTTGCCTTATCAAGGTCAGCCGCGCTAGGTAGGCTGGAAGGGGAGACATTAATGAAGAAGTACACCATCGACCACCTCCGCAACATCGGACTCGTCGCCCACGGCGGGGCGGGCAAGACGTCGCTGGCTGAAGCCATGCTCTTCAGCGCCAAGGCCATCGACCGGCTCGGCCGGGTTGAGGAAGGCACCGCCGCCATGGACTATGACCCCGAAGAGGTCAAGCGGAAGGTGACCATTTACGCCACCGTGGCTCCCGTCGAATGGCGCGACTGTAAGGTCAATATCGTTGACACCCCGGGTTACTTCGACTTCGTCGGCGAAGTCAAGGCCGCCCTCCGGGTCATTGACATGAGCCTGGTCATCATCGATGCTGTCGCCGGCGTCGAGGTCGGCACCGAGCTCGTCTGGAGATACGCCAACGAGCCGGGCCTGCCGCGGATGGTCGTGATCAACAAGATGGACCGTGAGAACGCCAGTTACTCCCGGTCGCTGGAGATGCTGACTTCGACCTTCGGGCACTCGGTCGTCCCGATCCACTTGCCCATTGGCCAGGAGTCCAAGTTCCAAGGCGTGGTCGACGTGATCAAGATGAAGGCCTACACATACAAGACGGATGGGTCGGCGGCTTTCGAGGAGAAGGATGTCCCGGCCGATCTCGCCGCCGAGGCCCAGAAGGCTCGGGAGAAAGCGGTCGAGGCGGCCGCCGAGGCCGACGACGACCTCCTCTCGAAGTACCTCGATGGGCAGGAACTGTCCCAGGAAGAGATCGAGGCGGGCCTGAAGAAGGGCGTCACCCAGGGCAAGGTCATTCCGGTCCTGGTGGCTTCGGCGACCAAGAACATCGGGGCCCCGAACATCCTCGATGCCATCGTCGGCTACGCTCCGTCGCCGGCCGACCGGCCGGCGGTCAGCGGGGTCAACCCGAAGACCAAGGCTGAGGAGACCCGAACCCCGTCGGACACCCAACCATTCTCGGCCCTCGTCTTCAAGACCATGGCCGACCCCTATGTCGGCCGGCTGACCCTCTTCAGGGTGATGTCGGGCGTGGTCCGCTCCGACTCCCATTTCTGGAACGCCAATCGTGAACGCGACGAACGTTTCGGTCAGCTCTTCATCCCCCGGGGCAAGCAACAGGAGCCCGTGCCCGAGTTGTCGGCCGGCGATATCGGTTCGGTGGCCAAGCTCCAGGAGACGGTCACCGGCGACACCCTCTGCGAGGCCCAGAACCCGATCATCTTCCCGCCGATTCAGTTCCCAAACCCCGTCTTCGCCGTCGCCATCAAACCCAGGGCCAAGGGGGACGAAGAGAAGATCAGCGCCGGCCTGGCCAGGCTGCATGAGGAAGACTCGACCTTCAAGGTCGAGCGCGAGCCGATCACCGGGGAAGTGCTCATCTCCGGCATGGGCGAGCTCCACCTGGACATCCTCACCGACCGCCTGGGCCGCAAGTTCGGCGTCCAGGTCACCCTAGAGGAGCCGCGGGTCCCATACAAGGAGACCATTCGCGGCCGGGCCAAGGTCGAGGGCAAGCACAAGAAACAGTCCGGCGGGCGCGGCCAGTTCGGCGATGTCTGGGTCGAGTTCGAACCCCTGCCTGATCAGGACTTCGAGTTCGTCGACAACGTCTTCGGCGGGGCCGTCCCGCGGCAGTACATTCCGGCGGTCGAGAAGGGCATCCGTGAGGCGGCCGCCGAGGGCGTCCTGGCCGGCTACCCGATGGTGAACTTCAGGGCCAGTCTCTACGACGGCAAGTACCATCCGGTCGACTCCTCGGAAATGGCCTTCAAGATCGCCGGGTCGCTGGCCTTTAAGGAAGGAACCAAGCTGGCCAGGCCGGTCTTGCTCGAGCCGATCGTCTCGGTCGAGGTCATGGTCCCCGACGCTTTCATGGGCGACGTCATCGGCGACCTGAATAAGAAGCGCGGCAAGATCCTGGGGATGGAGCCGCAGGGCACCGTCCAGGTGATCAAGGCCCTCGTCCCGCAGGCAGAGATGAGGCGGTACGCCATCGATCTGAGGTCGATCACCCAGGGGCGGGGGACCTTCACGATGAACTTCGACCACTACGAGGACACCCCGTCGAACGTGGCGGAGGCGGTCATCGCCGAGACCAAGAAGGCCCAAGAGGAGAAATGACGCCCTTTTCCGGCTTCGCGGCCACGTCCTCCCGGCCGGCCGAAAGGTGAAGATCAGTCCTTCGAGGAGCCCGACCCACCGGCCGGGCTCCTTTGCATGCCCGTCTACCGGGCCGGGAAAGACTATTCCCGCCCCTATTGGCAGGGTTTCCCTGCCCGACGAGAGAATAACTGTCGGCGCGGGCCCGGCCGGCCGACCATTCGCCGGGGCCGAGAGGAGGTTTTGGGTTGACGGCTCGAGTGTTCCTCGCCCAAGGGCGGGACAAGCGGGTGCAGACGGGGCATCCCTGGGTCTTCGCCAACGAGATTGACCGGACCAGCGGCGACTTTGTGCCCGGAGACATCGTCGAGGTCGTCTCCAGCCGTGGGCACTTGATCGGCCGCGGTTACATCAACCCGGCCTCGCAGATCCGGGTGCGCTTCCTGACCCGGACCGATGAGGTTATCAACGAGGACTTCTTCCGGCGGCGGGTCAGGGAGGCCATCGACTACCGCCGCCGCCTCTTCGGGGCTCTGCCCGATGCTCGGGAACGCGCTTTTCGCCTGATCTTCGCCGAGGCCGACTACTTGCCGGCCCTGATCGTCGACTATTTCGCGGGTTATCTCGTCTTCCAGGCCCTGGCCCTCGGCATCGACCGGCGCAAGGAGATGCTGATGGAGATGGTCCGGGCCGAGGCCGGCCCGGAGTTCCCGGTCCTCGGACTCTACGAACGGGACGACGTCCCGGTCCGCGAACTCGAGGGCCTAAGCCAGCTGAAAGGCCCGTACAACGGCGACGTCCCGCCCCGGGTGACGATCCGGGAGAACGACGTGCGGCTCATTGTCGACCTCGAGAATGGCCAAAAGACGGGCCATTTCCTGGATCAGCGGGAGAACCGGGCGGCCATCGCCCCCTACGTCAAGGGAGCCCGGGTCCTCGACGGCTTCAGCTACACCGGCGGCTTCGCCTGCGCGGCGGCCGCCTACGGGGCCCGCGAGGTGCTCGGGGTCGATGTCTCGCCCCAGGCGGTGGCCCTGGCCGGAGAGAACGCCCGACTGAACGGGGTCGAGGACCGAGTAGCCTTCCAGACGGCCAACGTCTTCGACTTCCTCCACGACGCCGACCCAAGCCAGCAGAGGTGGGAGGTCATCCTCCTCGACCCGCCGGCCTTCGCCAAGAACCGGGCCGCCCTGCCGGGGGCCCTGAGAGGCTACAAAGAGATCAACCTGCGGGCGATGAAGCTCCTCCCGCCCGGCGGTCACCTGATCACCTCATCCTGCTCGCAGCACGTCTCGGAGGAGCTCTTCCGGGAGGTCTTGGCGGTCGCCGCGGCGGACACGAAGCGCCGGCTCAGGGTGGTGGAAGTCAGGTCGCAAGGGCGCGACCATCCCTTCCTGCCGGCCGCGCCGGAGACGCGCTACCTCAAGTTCTTCGTCCTGCGGGTCGAGTAGCCGGCCCGACCCGCGGGCTGGTCGGCAGAGTCCCGGCCCTCCAGGGCCGCCGGCGTTGCGGTCGGGGGCGTCCCCGATCCGAGACGGTAACCGCCGCCGTCAACATAGCTTATACCGGGCGGCGAAGAGTCCTTAACCACCCGGCCCTTGCCAGGCCACGGCAAAGTGGTATAATGGGGGCAAAGGTCAGGGATGGTCAAAGCATGGCTAGCCTGAGTGATCAGATCGAGCAATTCCTCAAGCAGATGATTGAGGCGGCCAGCGGCCGGCTGGAGATCCAGCGCCAGGTCCTGGCGGCCCGTTTTGGCTGCGCTCCGTCGCAGATCAACTACGTCCTGGAGACCCGTTTCACGGTCCAGCGTGGCTACACGGTCGAGAGCCGGCGTGGGGGGAGCGGCTACCTCCGGATCATCCGATACAACCTGAACGGGCCGGCGCGGATCGTCGAGTTCATCGAGGAATGCCTGGGCGTGGAGCTTCCGCAGCGGGAGGCCGAGGGGATCATCGAGCGGCTGGCCGAGGAAGGGTCCCTCAGCCCCCGGGAGGCGGCCCTGATGAAGGCGGTCGTCGACCGGGAAACCCTGTCGGTCGACCCACCGTATCGGGATCGGCTCCGGGCCGCCTTGCTCAAGCGGATGCTGGTGGCCATCGTGAGTTGCCAAGAGGAATAGGCGGGCGCTTGGTGCGCCCCGCCGGAGCGGGACCCGAAGGGGAGGAGACCATGCTCTGCCAGGAATGCCGTAAACGACCTGCGGTCGTCACCGTGACCATGGTGGTCAACGGGCAGAAGATGCAGATGCACATGTGCGAGGAGTGCGCCCGCAAGAAGGCCGACCTCAGCGAATTCCTCAGTGAGAACCTGCCCCTCCAGCAACTCCTGGGAGGGCTCCTCAGCCAGGCCGGCCACGGCCAGGCCGCCAAGAGCGGGGCGGCCGAGGGCGAGAAGAGTTGCCCCGGCTGCGGTTCGACCTATGAGCAGTTCACCCAGGCCGGTCGCCTGGGCTGCAGTGAGTGCTACACCGTCTTCGGTGACCAGCTCCGGCCGATGCTGAGGAGAATCCACGGCTCCGTCGTCCATCAGGGAAAGGTCCCTGCCCGCACCGGCGGCGACCTGAAGGTCAAGAAGGAGATCACCGACCTCCGGATCGCCCTGCAGCGGGCGGTCGGCCGCGAGGACTTCGAGCAGGCCGCCCGCCTGCGTGACGAGATCAAGGAACGCGAGCGGCTGATGACCGAGAACGGACCGAAGCCGCCGGAGACGGGGACCGATCAAGGGAGTGACGAGCGATGAGACCGGAGGAAGCCACCGAGCGGCCCACGGCCCTCTGGGTCACCGGCACCGGGCCGCACTCGGACATCGTCATCTCCAGCCGGATCAGGTTGGCCAGGAACCTCCTGGGAGTGCCCTTCCCACACCTCCTCGACGAAGCCCGGGCCGAGGAAGTCGCCGGGCGGGTCGAGGGGGCCTACAAGGCCCTCCAAGCCGAGGGCAAACTGGCGGACCACGGTCTGGTCCGGGTCAACCGGCTGCCGGCCCTCGACCGCCAGGTCCTCGTCGAGAAGCACCTGATCAGCCCGCAGTTCGCCCAGGAAGAGAAGCCGACCGCCCTCCTGGTCGACCCCGGGCAGACGGTCAGCGTGATGGTCAACGAAGAGGACCACCTCCGGATTCAGTGCCTCCTGCCCGGGCTGCAACTGGAACAGGCGTGGGCCAAGGCCAGCCAGGTCGACGACGATCTGGAGGGGAAGCTCGACTTCGCCTTCGTCGAGCAGCAGGGCTACCTGACCGCCTGCCCGACCAACGTCGGCACCGGTCTTCGGGCCTCGGTCATGTTGCATCTGCCGGCGCTGATCTTGTCCAACCAGGCCGCCCGCGTCGGCCATGCCGTGGTCAAGCTAGGGCTGGCTGTCCGCGGCCTGTACGGTGAAGGGACCGAAGCCCTGGGAAACATGTTCCAGGTATCAAACCAGGTCACTCTGGGGCAGACGGAAGAAGAGATAATCCAGAACCTGCGCAGCGTGACCGAACAGATAGTCGAGCATGAGATGAACGCCAGGAAGTTCTTGACTCAAGAGAACAAGAGTCAAATCGAGGACCGGGTCAATCGGGCCTATGGCCTGCTGGCTCACGCCAGAATCATGTCCTCGCAGGAAGCCATGCAACTCCTGTCAGACCTGCGTCTGGGAGTCGATCTCGAGATCCTGCGGGCGGCCAGGAAGCGAAGCCTCAATGAGTTGCTGGTGGTGACTCGTCCGGCCTACCTTCAGCGACTGGCCGGCGGTGAGCTCGAACCCCTCCAGCGCGACATCAGGCGAGCGGCGATGATCAGGGACAGCCTGAGGGCCATGGAGGTCGCCCCGCCCGGGGACAAAGACCATGACCCGAGACTCCCATAGGAGGTCAACCTATGTTTAACATCTTCCATCGCTTCACCCCGCGGGCGCAGAACGTCATCACTTACGCCCAGGAGGAAGCGCAACGCCACGGTTCCAGCTTCGTCGGGACGCAGCACCTCCTGCTGGGACTGCTCCGCGACGGTGAAGGGGTGGCCGCCAAGGCCCTTCTGAGCATGGGCCTCGACCTCGACAAGGTGCGGGCCGAAGTGGAAAAGGTGGTCGGCAAGGCCGAGGGGGCCGGCGAGGGGGGAGCCTTCTCACCGCGGGCCAAGCGGGTGGTCATCGAACTGACCGCCGAGGAAGCCCGGGCCCTCGGCCACACCTATATCGGCACGGAGCACATCCTGTTGGCCCTCATTCGCGAGGGTGAGGGCGTCGCCGCCCAGGTCCTCGAGAGCCTTGGGGTCGACCTCGAGAAGGTCCGGGCCCAGGTCGTCGCCTTGCTCGGCGGGGTCACTCCGCCGACGACCGCCGCCGGCCCATCCGGCGGGCAGCAGAAGCCGCGTTCCAAGACCCCCTCCCTGGACAACTTCGGCCGCGACCTGACGGCCATGGCCCGCGAGGGCAAGCTGGACCCGGTCGTCGGCCGTGAGAAGGAAACCGAGCGGGTCGTCCAGATCCTCAGCCGCCGGACGAAGAACAACCCGGTGCTCATCGGCGAGCCCGGGGTCGGCAAGACGGCCGTCGTCGAGGGGCTGGCCCAGCGCATCGTCAACGGGAAGGTTCCGGAGCTCCTGGCCAACCGCCGGGTGGTCACCCTCGACCTCGGTTCGCTGGTGGCCGGCTCCAAGTACCGCGGCGAGTTCGAGGAGCGACTGAAGAAGGTGATGGACGAGATCAGGCACTCGGGCGACGTCATCCTCTTCATCGATGAGATGCACAACATCATCGGTGCCGGCGCGGCCGAGGGGGCCATCGACGCCTCGAGCATCCTCAAGCCGGCCTTGGCCCGCGGCGAGTTGCAGGCCATCGGGGCGACGACCATCGACGAGTACCGCAAGCACGTCGAGAAGGACCCGGCCCTGTAGCGCCGGTTCCAACCGGTGATGGTCGAGGAACCGACGGTCGACGAGGCCATCGCCATCCTTCACGGCCTGCGCGACCGGTATGAAGCCCACCACCGGGTGACCATCACCGAAGAGGCTATCGAGGCCGCCGTCCGACTGTCCGACCGCTACGTAACCGACCGGTTCCTGCCCGACAAGGCCATCGACCTGGTCGACGAGGCCGCCTCGCGGGTCCGCCTGCGCAGTTACATCGCTCCTCCCGACATGAAGGAGATGGAGCAACGCCTGGAGACCCTCCGCAAGGAAAAGGACGAGGCCGTCCAGTCCCAGGAGTTCGAGAAGGCGGCCCGCTTCCGCGATCAGGAGCAGAAGCTGCGCGAGCAGCTCGAGCAAGAGAAGCAGTCGTGGCAGCAGAAGAAGGTTTCCGACAAGATCGCCGTGACCGCCGAGGACATCGCTCAGATCGTCTCGAGCTGGACCGGCATCCCCGTGTCCCAACTGGCGGTGGAGGAGACTGAGCGGCTGCTGAAGCTGGAAGAGGTCATCCACGCCCGGATCGTCGATCAGGAGGAGGCCGTCAAGGCCGTGGCCCGCGCCATCCGCCGGGCCCGGGCCGGTCTCAAAGACCCGAAGCGCCCGATCGGTTCGTTCATCTTCCTCGGCCCGACCGGGGTCGGTAAGAGCGAGCTGGCCAAGGCCCTCGGCGAGGCCCTCTTTGGCGACGACGACGCGGTCGTCCGGCTGGACATGTCGGAGTACATGGAGCGACACAACGCCTCTCGTCTGGTCGGCGCCCCGCCGGGTTACGTCGGCTACGAGGAGGGTGGCCAGCTGACCGAATCCGTCCGACGCAAGCCGTACTCGGTCGTCCTCTTCGATGAGATCGAGAAGGCCCACCCCGAGGTCTTCAACGTTCTCCTGCAGGTCCTCGAGGACGGCCGACTGACCGACGCCCAGGGCCGGACGGTCGATTTCCGGAACACCGTGATCATCATGACCGCCAACGTCGGTGCCCACCTGATCCACAAGGAAGGGACCCTCGGCTTCAAGGTCGTCCGCGACGACGAGGGCACTTACAAACAGATGAAGGACAAGGTGATGGACGAGGTCAAGCGGACCTTCCGGCCGGAGTTCCTCAACCGGGTCGACGAGATCATCGTCTTCCACCCGCTGACCGCCGCCAACCTGAAGGAAATAGTCAACTACATGTTGAAGGATGTCGCGAGACGCCTCAGGGACAGCGGCTTTGCCTTGGAGGTCTCCGAGGCGGCCAAGGAAAAGATCGCCACCGAGGGCTTCGACCCACAGTGGGGCGCCAGGCCGCTGCGCCGGGCGATCCAGCGGTTGGTCGAGGACCCGCTGTCCGAAGAGCTCCTGAAGAACCGGTTCCTGCCGGGGGCCGTCATCCGGGTCGACCTGCGCGGCGAGGACATCGTCTTCGAAAAGGGATCCATGCCGGAGGGCCATGGGGAGGGGGCGCCCAGGACCGTCGGACCAGAACCGGTGACCGGAAGGAAGGCCTAGCGTGCGCAAGGCGAAGACCAAATTCGTTTGCCAGAGCTGTGGCTACGAGTCTCCCCGCTGGATGGGGCATTGTCCCGGATGCAACGAATGGAACTCTCTAGTCGAGGAGGTCGAGTCCAGGCCGCAAGGCCACTCGGCCTCCCCTTCTCGCTTGGGCGCCCCGGCGCGGCCCGTGCCCATCTCCGATGTCCAGGCCGAGGCCGAACCGCGGCTCTCGACGGGTCTTGGCGAACTCGACCGGGTCCTCGGCGGCGGGGTCGTGGCCGGCTCTTTGGTCCTCGTCGGCGGCGACCCGGGGATCGGCAAGTCGACCTTGCTCCTCCAGTTGTCCAAGTACATTGCCGCCCACGATGGGCCGGTCCTCTACGTAAGCGGAGAGGAGTCGGTCCGGCAGGTACGTCTTCGAGCCGATCGCCTGGCTTCCCTGGACGACCGGCTCTTTGTCATGTCCGAGACGGACCTTGAGCAGGTCGCCGCCGCCCTCTCCGAGCTCGCTCCGAGGCTCTGCGTGATCGACTCGATCCAGACCGTCTATCGTCCCGATCTTGACTCCGCCCCCGGCAGCGTCGGCCAGGTCCGGGAGAGCGCGGCCGAACTCATGCGTCTGGCCAAGACCCTGGGGATCCCCATCTTCATCGTCGGCCACGTCACCAAGGCCGGTGACCTGGCCGGGCCAAGGGTCCTGGAACACGTCGTCGACACTGTCCTCTACCTCGAGGGTGAGCGCCACCAGAGCTTCCGGGTCTTGCGGGCGGCCAAGAACCGCTTCGGTTCGACCAACGAGATTGGGGTCTTCGTCATGGAAGACCGCGGCCTGGCCGAAGTGCCGAACCCGTCCGAGGTGTTCCTGGCCGAGCGTCCCGCGGGGGCGGCCGGCTCGGTGGTGGTCGCCGGGATCGAGGGGAGCCGCCCTTTGCTCGTCGAGGTGCAGGCCCTGGTGGCCCCGACGACGTTCCCGGCCCCGCGGCGGATGGCCTCGGGGATCGACTACAACCGCCTGGTCGTCCTCCTAGCCGTGCTCGAGAAACGGGCCGGCTGCTACCTGTCGACCAGCGATACTTACGTTAAGGTATCCGGCGGGGCCCGCATCGACGAGCCCGCCGCCGACCTGGCCGTGGTCACCGCGGTAGCCTCCAGCTTGAAGAATCAACCCGTCCCACCGGGGATGGTCGTCCTCGGCGAGGTCGGTCTGGCCGGCGAGGTCCGGTCGGTCTCCCGCCTGGACGACCGGCTAGCCGAGGCTGACAAGCTCGGGTTCAGCGATTGCCTGGTCCCCGCCGGGAACCTCAGGCGGGCCGGGGCCGCCCGGCCGCGCCCATCGAAGCTCGGAATCCACCCGGTGTCGACGGTCGAGGAGGCCGTCGAACTCGTCCTCAAGCAGGGAGGCTGAACATGCCGGAAGATGAACGGGAGCCGAATCAAGCCCAGACCACGGCCGCGACGGCCAGGACGCCATCGCGGCAACTCCTGTCGAGCCTAAGGAAGCTGGCCCCCGGGACGGCCTTCCGGGAGGGCCTGGAGAGCATCCTCCGCGCCCGCACCGGCGCCCTCATCGTGGTCGGCGAAGCCATGGCCGAGCGCGGCCTCCTCGACGGGGGCTTCAAATTGGGGATCGATCTCACCCCGTCGCACCTCTACGAACTCTCCAAGATGGACGGGGCGATCATCACCAACGCCGACGCCTCCCGGATCCTCTACGCCAACGTGCAACTCCTGCCGGACCCGGCGATTCCCTCCGGGGAGACCGGCATCAGGCATCGCACCGCCGAGCGGACCGCCCGGCAGACGGGCGATCTGGTGGTGGCCATCTCCCAGCGCCGGAACGTCATCACCCTCTATCAGGGGACGGTGAAATACGTTCTCAAGGATGTCTCGGTCATCCTGGCCAAGGCCAATCAAGCCGTCCAGACGATGGAGAAGTATCGCGGCATCCTCGAGGCGGTCCTGACCAACCTGTCCGCCCTTGAGCTCGAGGACCTGGTCACCCTGGCCGATGTGGTCACCGTCATCCAGCGGTCGGAGATGCTTCTTCGGATCGAGAGCGAGGTCGAAGGATACATCACCGAGCTTGGGACAGAAGGCCGCCTGGTCGGCATGCAAGCCCAAGAGCTGGCCGGGGATGTAGCCTCCAACTACTACCTGACGATCCGGGACTACTGTCTGCCGCCTGAGCCGGGTGTGGCCGAGCATGGACGGCCCGAACTCGGGGCCCTGTCTTCGGAAGACCTCCTCGACCCGGCGATTATCGGCCGGATCATCGGCTACCCGCCGGCCCCGGGTTTCCTGGACCGGCCGGTCACACCCCGCGGATACCGGATCCTCTCGCAGATCCCTCGTCTGCCGGCGGGGGTCATCGACAACCTGGTCGATGCCTTCGGACAACTCCCGAGGACCGTCTCAGCGTCCATCGAGGAACTCGACGCGGTCGACGGGATCGGCGAAGTCCGAGCCAAGGCGATCAAAGACGGGCTCCGGCGGCTCAGGGACAAGGTCATCATCGATCGGCAAATGTGAGCCGCGGCGACCGACTCGCCGGGCCGGACGAAGGGTCAACAAAAAGCCCGCTCACCAGGAGCGGGCTTGTTTCGAGCGGGCCTCCGGGGGCCGTTCGACCCGGCGCCGTCAGGACAAGTTGAACAACCCCAGGGCCGAAATCTTCTTGTGCTCATTGAGCAGCGTGTCGTACATGTTGATGTCCAGCAGGTTGCAGAGGGCGGCCAGATAGAAGAGATTCATCCCGATCTCCGATTCGATGACTTCCTTGCAGTGCTCGCAGAGATCGCCGTCGAGGTGCGTATCCATGTACTCCTTCAGTTCACGCAAGGAGATGTCGGTCGGGATCCGCTGCTTCTCAGCGTTCACCCGTAGGCAGCCACAATTGGTGACGGCCTTGACGACGGCCCGGTTGACCCGGGCGTTGGACTCTTGGTACTTGGTCAGGACATCGAGGACACTGCGATGGCGGACCAGGAACTCCCCTACGGCTTGCTGGAACTCGTCACTGAGCAGGTCCTTCATACGACGAGTACCCCTCCCACGCAGGCGCCTTCTAATTCCAAACGAGCCTGGCATGATCATAATGGGAGCCCGAAACCATTATCAATCAAGGCTTGACCGGTCTTCATCAAGGCCCGGCACGGACTTCAGCCAACGAAAAAGGCCACACCGAAAGCGCGGCCTCACCGGCCTGTGGACGTGAGGGGATTCGAACCCCTGACCTCTCGGATGCGAACCGAACGCTCTCCCAACTGAGCTACACGCCCTTTTTAAAGACCGCCGGGCGCATTTTCGGACCTACCGGCGGCGAGATAAATTGTATCTCACCCAGCGAGAGTCGTCAAGTTGCACACCCCATCCTCCAGCCTTATGCGATGGCCTTTTTGCCGCCGCGAGCGATTGCCTGATAATCCCGCTTCTGGAAATCGACCGGTCGGCGAGGATCTCGGGGCGGCAGAGCTCGGCGGTGACCGACCCGTTCCGCCAAAAACCTATGTTCCGCCAAAAACCCTTGACAACGGTTGTCGACGGTGATACAATACCACTTTCTTGACTAACCGCTTGAATTGTGGTATTCTATTTCCATGGTCGCGGCTCTTTACCGTCGTTGTCGAGTGAGGTGGTTTCGGTGTTCAACGTAGGGGACAAGGTCGTTTACCCCATGCACGGTGCGGGCATCATCGAGGCCATCGAGGAGAAAGAGGTTCTCGGGGCCACCCAACGATACTATATCATGCGCCTGCCGATCGGGGAAATGAAGGTCATGATCCCCACCGATAACGTGATTGAAATCGGGCTTAGGGAGATCATCACCGAGGAGGAAGTCCAGAAGGTCTTTGAGATCCTGCGGGCCCAGAAGAGCAAGATGTCGACCAACTGGAACCGACGCTACCGGGCCAACATGGAGAAGATCAAGAGCGGCGATGTTTACGAAGTCGCCGAGGTAGTCCGCAACCTGACCCTCCGGGACAAAGAGAAGGGTCTCTCCACGGGAGAGCGTAAAATGCTTGAAAATGCCAGGCAGATCCTGGTTTCGGAGCTGGTCCTGGCCAAGGGGATCGATGAGGAAGCCGCCCTGATGATCCTCGAGGAACTGTTCGAGGAATAGGACGCCGGACAAGCCCGGCGTCCTGATTTTATTTCCCCTGCCCTGACTTTGGCCGCCCCGCCGGCGGCCTTTTCCGGCCGCCCGGCGGACAAGCGTTCGACCTTTCCTTGAAAACCCCTTGTTGGGTGGCTTATAATGGTCCTCGGAACCGAACATTGCATGAAGGAGGTGAAATGGTGAGGCGTTTGATCCGCGTCCTGTTGACTCTGATGGGTCTGGCTGTGGGCTTCATAATTAGTTACTACGTGATCCAATCGCACCCGTTTGGAGAGTTGACCGGAATCGGCATCGGCGACCCGATCGGCAAGACGACGATCCTCGTGATCACGTTGGCTTTCGGGTTCATCGGCCTGGTCGTCGCACCCCGGCTCATCCGAGGGGTCTCTGAGGCGGCCAATTGGGCTGAGAGCAGGCTTCAGAGGCTTCCCATGGCCGAACTCCTGTCCGGGACCATCGGCCTGATCCTTGGGCTCTTGGTGGCTATCTTGCTGGGGCAGGCCTTCGCCAAGATACCCTTGGTGGGCTCGCTCATCTCCACAGTGGGCAGCCTGATCCTGGGTTATCTCGGGGTGATGGTCTTCTCCCGGAAGCGGGAGGACTTCGCCGGGCTGTTCGGGTTCGCGCGGGCCCGCGAACGTTCGGCCAAGGACCGTTCGGTCCAGCCAAAGATCCTCGACACCAACGTCATCATCGACGGTCGCGTCGCCGATATCTGCAAGAGCGGGTTTATCGAGGGACCCATCGTCATCCCCGGGTTCGTCCTCGAGGAACTCCGACATATCGCCGATTCCTCCGATCTGCTCAAGCGCAACCGAGGCCGCCGCGGCCTCGACGTCCTCAACCGGATCCAAAAAGAGCTCAACATCCACGTCCAGGTCCACGAACGCGACCCATGGGGCGACCTCGAGGTCGATTCTAAGCTCGTGCAACTGGCTAAGGTCCTGGAGGGGAAGATCGTCACCAACGACTTCAACCTCAACAAGGTGGCCGAGTTGCAGGGCATACCGGTACTGAACATCAATGAACTGGCCAACGCGGTCAAGCCGGTGGTCCTCCCGGGTGAGGAGATGTCGGTCCACATCATCAAGGACGGCAAGGAATCCGGGCAGGGGGTCGGCTATCTCGATGACGGCACGATGATCGTTGTCGACGGCGGCAAGCGGCACATCGGCGACACCATCGGGGTCATGGTCACCAGCGTCCTTCAGACCGCGGCCGGTCGGATGATCTTCGCCAAGCCGAAGGCCAGCGAGAGGGCGATGTCTTGAAGCCTGCCGGCCGGACCGTCGCGGTGGTCGTGGCCGCCGGCCGGGGAAGCCGGATGGGTGGCCAGGTCAATAAGGTCTTCCTGCCCCTCGGTGACCGGCCGCTACTGGCCCGGACCCTGGAGGTCTTCGAGCATTGCCCGCGGGTCAACCACATCTACTTGGTCGTGGCCGACCGCGACCGTAAGCTGTGCACCCGAACGATCCTTGAGCCCTATCGCCTGGCCAAGCTCACCCGGTTGGTGTCCGGGGGTGAGACCCGGCAGGAGTCAGTCCTCCGCGGGGTCTTGGCCTATCGCGAGTCATTCAAGGCGGACGACGACGTGGTCTTGGTCCACGACGGCGCCCGCCCTTTGCTTTTGCCGGTCGTCCTGGGCCGGGTCATCACCGCGGCCGGGCGCCACGGCGCGGCCGCCCCGGTGATCCCCTCGAAGGATACCGTCAAGGTCCTCGGGAGCGACGGGTTCCTGCGGGACACGCCGGACCGCCGGCGGGTCGGTCTGGTTCAGACCCCCCAGGGCTTTCAGGCCGGCCGCTTGGTCGACGTCCTGACTTGGGCGGCGCGACAGGGGTTGACGGCCACCGATGAGGCGGCCCTCTTCGAAGCACGCGGCCTCAAGGTCAAGGCCGTGGCCGGGTCGGAAGAGAACCTGAAGGTGACCACACCGGGCGACCTGACCCTGGCCCAGGCCATCCTGGCGGCCAGGGATCGGGTTCGCCGGACCGAGAGGGGACGCGACGTGGCCGGAGTTCGGGGTCGAGACGCCGGAAAGGCCAGTCCCGGACGAGTCGGCTTCGGTTATGACATCCATCGCCTGGCCCCCGGACGGAGGTTGGTCCTTTGCGGGGTTGAGTTCAGCCGTCCCGACGGTTTGGGTCTGGATGGCCATTCCGACGCCGACGTGGCGGTTCACGCGATCATGGATGCCCTCCTCGGGGCAGCCGGGCTGCCCGACATCGGCTCCTACTTTCCCACCGGCGACCGGCGTTACGCCGGGACGAGCAGCCTCGACCTGCTCGGAACGGTCGTCGCCGAACTCGAGGCCGTTGGGCTCGCTCCGGTCAACGTCGATCTGACCGTCGTCGCCGAGGCCCCCAAGATCCTTCCACGAGTCGAGGAGATGCGGGCCAAGCTGGCCGAGGCGGCTCGGCTCGGGCCGGGGGCGGTCGGGATCAAGGCCACCACCGCCGAGGGACTGGGGCCGGTGGGCGAGGGGCGGGGGATCGCCGCTTACGCCGTGGCCTCGGTGGCCGAGTCGAGGCGACGGCCGCCCGGCCGTAGACGCTAGTGCGGGAATAGGCCGCGGTCATAAAAACTCCAGCCAGGCAGCGGGAAGGCCGAGTTCACGGCCTTCCTTTCTTGTCAACCCGCAGGTCCCGGAGAGGCCCTTCCTGGAAGGGCCTTTTCCATTTTTGTCAATCCGTCAAAAAGTGCATAAATATGGAGTGAGGTTGCACAGAATCCCTTTTGAATATTTCCGCCCACGTTGCTCAAGGCTATCTCTCAGTGACGAAGGGCTTTTGCGCGATGCACCAATGGCGAAAGGAGGAATCTGCACCTGAAGGCGGCCTATCGTAGTCTCGTTCTGGTGCCCATATTGACCGCGATGTGCACTGGTTTCTTCGGGGTGTCGGCGGCTTCGGCTCCGAGCCCGGCGGCCGCGGCCAACGGCGCCGTCATCGACGGAAAGAACCTCGCCGAGGTCGACCTCCTGGGCCAGGTGGTGGTGAGGATCGGCGCTTCCTTCGGGGGATTGACCCCGCTGGGGCGGGCCAGGACCGTGGCCGATCGGCTGACCGACTTGGTCACCAGGGGCACTCAGCCGCGGATGGTCCATATCACGCGAGTCAACGGGACCTGGGCCGTGGTCGCCGGCGACCAAGTCGTCGTCACGGTCGACGACGGCACGGCGGTCGCCCGCTCGGCGAAGCCCAAGGACCTCGCCTTCGTCTGGGCCAACAACATTCGGGCCGCCCTCGGCGAGACCCCCCTGAGCAGCCTGGACTACTGGGTTCCCGGTGGCCAGGCCAAGATCGCCGAGACCCAGTTCGGTGTGGCCTCCTGGTACGGCCCCGGTTTTCGCGGCCGGAAGACGGCCAATGGTGAGACCTTCGATCCCCAGAGCCTAACCGCTGCCCACCGGACCCTCGCCTTCGGGACCATGGTCCTCGTCACCAACCTGGCCAACGGGCGGAGCGTCCTGGTCAAGATCAACGATCGCGGGCCGTGGGTCGATCGGCGGGTGATCGACCTCTCGCAGGCCGCGGCGAGCCGCCTGAACCTGGTCGATGCGGGCATCGGTCTGGTCCGCCTGGACATCATCCGCTGAGATTTGCGGCCGCCCGTCGCCCGGTGGTATAATACTCCAAAGAGAACTACTCGCCAAAAGCGATGAGCGGGAGGAAGTAGGCTTCTCCACCCCAGGCAGAGAAGGCCGCCATGGCTGCGAGCGGCCGCTGGACGAGGAGCCGAATGCGTCCGCGAGCCGCCCGTCGAAGCGGATCCTCATTCGGGGTCGTGCTGGACCGGGCCGGACGGCCCCCGTTAACGGGTCGGGGCATCAAGGGCCGGGCCTTTTCGCCGGGGCTCGGCGTGCCTAAGGAGGGGCGTTCTTCGAGGGACGCCCGAAACAGAGTGGAAACACGGACCTCCCGCCTCTGCCCGCGCGGCCGAGCGGGGGGTTTTCTTAGTGAACGGAGGTCGAAAGTCGGATGGGCATCAGGGTCTACAACACCCTCACCAGGCGCAAGGAGGATTTCCAGCCACAGCGGGCCGATCGGGTCGGGATCTACGTCTGTGGGCCGACGGTCTGGGACTACATGCATATCGGTAACGCCAGGCCCTTCGTCTTCTTCGACGTCGTCCGGCGTTACCTGAAGTACCGCGGGATGGCCGTCAAGTACGTCCAGAACTTCACCGACGTCGACGACAAGATCATCAACCGGGCCAGAGCCCTTGACATCGACCCGATGGACCTGGCGGAGCAGTATATCAAGGTCTACTTCGAGGACGCGGCGGCCTTGGGAGTCGAGAAGGCCGATGTCCATCCGCGAGCCTCCGACCACATCCCGGAGATCATCGTCTTCATCCAGGACCTCATCGACAAGGGCCACGCCTATGAGGTCGACGGGGACGTCTATTTCTCCCCCTCGAGCCTGAGCCAGTATGGACAGCTCTCGGGCCAGTCCATGGACGACTTGAGGGCCGGGGCGAGGGTCGAGGTGGACGAGCGGAAGCGGTCCCCGGAGGACTTCGCCCTGTGGAAGAAGCAGAAGCCGGGCGAGCCGGCCTGGCCGAGCCCGTGGGGTCCGGGGCGACCCGGCTGGCACATCGAGTGCTCGGCGATGGTCAGGGAGCACCTCGGGGCGACGGCCGACATTCACGGGGGCGGGTCCGACCTTGTCTTCCCCCATCACGAGAACGAACTGGCCCAAAGCCTGGCGGCCAACGGGGCGCCGCTGGCCAACTACTGGGTCCACAACGCCTTCCTGAATATCGATGGGGAGAAGATGTCGAAGTCCCTGGGCAATTTCATCGTCCCACACGAGATCATCAAGGCCTATCACCCCGAGGCCCTTCGCTACTTCCTCCTCTCCGCCCACTACCGGAGCCCCCTGAATTTCACCGAGGACCAGCTCAAGTCGGCCGAAGCCGCTCTCGATCGGCTTTACAACGCCCTGACCAACCTGCGGCAATGGGTGTCGGTCAGCGGCCGGGAGGCCATGACCGCCGAGGAGGCCGAGGCCCTGACCCGGCTTCGGGCCTACCGAGACAAGTTCATCGCGACCATGGACGACGACTTCAACACGGCCGACGCCATCAGCGTCCTCTTCGAGTTGACCCGCGACGTCCACGCCGGGCTGGGACCCGGGTCGTCAAAGGTACTGTTGCGGGCGGTGATCGACCTTTTCCACGAGTTCGGGGACGTTCTCGGCCTTCTCCGGAGGGAAACCGCCGGTCCCCTGGAAGAGGAGATCGAAGGGCTCATCGCCAGGCGCCAGGAGGCTCGCGGGCGGCGTGACTGGGCTGAGTCGGACCGCATCCGCGACGAACTGGCCGGCCGCGGGATCGTCCTCGAGGATACCCCCCAGGGCGTCCGCTGGAAGAGGAAGTAGGCCATGTCCGAACCCTTCGACCCGGCCCTCCTCCCGCCGCTGGTCCTAGCCTACATCGGTGATGCCGTCTTCGAACTGGAGGTCCGCGTCCTTCTGGTCCGGGAAGGCCTGGCCGAGCCGGAGAGGCTCCACCGGGAGGCCGTCACTCGGGTTAGGGCCAAAGCTCAGTCCCGCGTCTGGCAAGGGATCGTTGATAGGCTAGCCCCCGACGAGGCGGCCGTGGCCAGGCGCGGACGCAACGCCAAAGTCGGCCGAAGGCCGCCGGGAACGACCAGCCAGGAGTACCACGAAAGCACGGCCTTCGAAGCCCTCCTTGGGTATCTGTACCTGTCCGGCCGGATCGAGCGGCTGCAGGAGATCATCGCTCTGGCCCGAATCTTGGCCGGGGAGGATGAGCGATGAAGGTAATCCTGATGAGTCACACCCCCGACCCCGAACAGGCCGTGGCCTTGGCCGCGCGCCTCTGCTATTCGCCGGTGGGGGTCGAGGAACTGGGTCGGGCGATGTCCCGCGAGGACATGGCCCGGCTCATCCGTGGGGTCGTTCGGATGGGCCACCACTCGACCCTTGAGCACGCCGCCTTCCAGTTCGCCGTGGAAGGGGTCTCCCGGGCCCTCACCCATCAGTTGGTCAGACACCGCCTCGCCTCGTATTCGCAGCAATCACAACGTTACGTGGCCGCCAGCGGCTTCACCTACGTTGTTCCGCCGTCGGTCAAGGCGGAGACGAAGGCCCTGGAGACTTTCGAGCGGGTCATCGCCGAGATCAGCCGCGCCTATGACGATTTGCTGTCGCTCGGCCTGCCCAAGGAGGACGCCCGATACCTCCTGCCCAATGCGGCCGAGACGAAGATCGTCATCAGCATGAACGCCCGGGCTCTGCGCCACTTCTTCGAGCTTCGTTGCTGCGCCAGGGCCCAGTGGGAGATCCGCAGGCTGGCCTATCGGATGCTCCGCGAGGCCCGGCGGGTGGCTCCTCTCCTCTTCGAAGACGCCGGGCCGCCCTGCGAATCGTCGGGGACGTGCCGGGAAGGGAAGCTCTCCTGCGGTCGAGTGGGCCGCCTGAACCGTCTCGCCAGCCGGCTCAACGGGCCCCGGTCCGGTATGCCTGAGGCCGGCCGAGGGCAAAGCTAGGAGGGGTGGAATCGGCTTGGGACCCGCAGGTCGCGAACAGATTGAGGGCAGGAATCCCGTCTTGGAAGCCCTCCGGGCCGGTCGGGAGATCGACCGGGTGATCATCGCCAAAGGCCTTGAGCGGGGCTTCCTCGAACGGCTCAAGGCCATGGCCGGGGAGCGGGCCATCGCCATCGAGGCCGTCGACCGGTCCAAGCTGGACGCTCTGGCTCAGACCCGGGCTCACCAGGGGGTCCTCGCCTACGCCCCGGCCCGGCGTCAGGTCGACCTTTCCGACCTCCTGGCCCGGGCCAATCGCTCCGAGCCGGCCCTCCTCGTCGCCTTGGACGGGGTGGAAGACCCGCAGAACCTCGGGGCCATCATCCGCTCGGCGGAGGCGGCGGGGGCCCACGGCGTCGTCGCCACCGAACGTCGCTCGGCGCCGCTCGGCCCGGGGGCGATCAAGGCCTCGGCCGGGGCGGTCGAGCATCTCCCGGTGGCCAGGGTGGTCAACCTGGCCCGGGCGATCGAGGAAATGAAAGAGGCCGGCGTGTGGGTTTTCGGGGCCGACGGCGGCGGAGACCGGGTCTACCACGAAGCCGACTTGTCCGGGCCGGTTGTCCTGGTCATCGGGGGTGAGGGCCGTGGACTCAGCCGGCTGGTCCGAGAGCGCTGCGACTTCCTGATCCGCATCCCGATGTTCGGACGGGTCAACTCCTTGAATGCCTCGGCGGCGGCGGCCATCCTCCTGTTTGAGGTCAGGCGGCAGAGGGAAGGCGGGCGGGCCAATACCTTTCACAGGGGTGGTCGGTAATCGGCGTTCGGGCTCCGCGGGTTTCCTGGACGAAAGGGTTCGTCCTTTTTGTTTTGCTGCCCACCCTTCTCCTGGTCCTGGGGACGGGCTTCTACGCCGTTGGGCCTGGCCTGGGCCGGGTGACGGAAGCCCTGCTCCTGAAGGGCTTGACCGCGCCCGGATTGCGGGTCCTCGGGACCCCGATCGGGCACCTGTCCAGGGACGAGACGCTGTCGGTCCTCCTCACCCTCAGCCGGGAGTACCGCGGCAGGCTGGTCCTTCTCCGGTACGGACCGCTGGTCCTCAAGGAGAGCGCCGGTAGCTTGGGGGCGACCCTTGACGCGGCGGCCACTCTCGAGCGGGTCTGGGGGATCGGCCGCTCGGGCGGGCTCGGTTCCCGGCTGGCCAACGTCCTCTGGGGCGACCCCGGTGGCCGGGAAGTGCCCCCCGTCATCCGGGTCGACCAGGCCGACCTCCACGATGCCTTGGTCCGTCTGGCCCGGGAGGTCGATCTCCAACCGGCCAACGCGACCATCGACCCGGGAAACGGGAAGGCTTCGCCCGCCACACCCGGACGACGGCTGATCTTCGAGGCCACCGAGCGGACCATCCGGGCGATCGTGGCCGACTCGGTCTCGCCCGAGCCGGCGGCCGCCGAACTCACCGTCGAAGGGTTGCCGCCGCGGGTGACCACCGGCGACCTGACCGAGCTCGGGCCGCAGATGATCGGGCGCTACGCGACCTACTTCGACCAGGCGGTCATCGGCCGCAGCCGCAACATCGCCCGTTCGGCCCGGAGCCTCGACGGCCTCCTCCTGCACCCCGGGGACGTCTTCTCCTTCAATGAGGCGGTCGGACCGACCGATGCCGATCACGGCTATGAGGAAGCGCCGGAGATCTTCAAGGGGCGCTTCGTCACCGGCATCGGCGGGGGCGTCTGCCAGCTCTCATCGACTCTCTATAACTCGGCCCTCCTGGCCGGGCTGGAGATCATCGAGCGCTACAACCACTCGCGCGTATTGCCGTACATCCCGCCGGGACGGGATGCGACGGTCAATTACGGTGGGGCCGACTTTCGTTTCCGCAACAGCACGTCCTTCCCCCTCCAAGTCCGGGCGGTGGTGGCGGAAGGCGGCGTGGCGACGTTCTTCATCGGCCAGAGACCGCCGGGACCGGAGATCGATATCGAGACTTACGATCGCGAGGAAGTCTCCCCCGAGGTGAAGGAGATCGTCGACCAATCGTTGGCGCCCGGGGCACGTCTGGTCGACGAAGCACCGGTGGCCGGGTTGAAGATCAGGGTCGCCCGGGTCTACCGACAAGGCGGCCGAGAAATCCGCCGCGAGACCATCTCACACGACCTCTACCCGCCCCTGCCGGAGGTCGTCAGGGTCGGACCGAGCCCCGGTGGGAAGGGCGGGGAGGAGCAGCGACCGGTGAATCCGGCCGATCCGTCCGCCGGCCCGCCGACAGACGCCCCGGCCAACCCGGCGGATGAGCGGCTGATCGAAGGGCCGTCGAAACCGCCGGCCGAACTCAAACCCTGACGCCCGGCAAAAAAGACCAGCCTAGGGCAAGAAAGAGAGCGCTAGAACGGGAAAACCCGGGAAAAGCAGGCTTGTCTTGACGCGTCGGGAATCGCTGGGTTATAATAAACCTGTGCATCAGGTCCGTCCAGCGTAGGCCACCTTCGTTGGCCGCCTGGAGGCCTCCAAAAGCCCACCATAACTGCATTTCCGCATTTCATAAGGGAAATTCAAAAGCGCCGCCGTTTTGAATTTTTTCGTTCTTATCGGGCCTAATGTCGCCAGACGCGGGCCTAGGGTCCTTGGCCGCCGGAGGGATGGCGTTTGAGTGTCGAAGGGCGCGAGATGTTCCATTACGACACGATGGTCGACGAGGAGATCGTCGAGTACGCCAGGGACGGCAACGACGGCGCCCTGGAGTTCCTGATTAATAAGTACAAGAACTTCGTGCGGGCCAAGGCCCGCTCGTACTTCCTGATCGGCGCCGACCGCGAGGACATCATCCAGGAAGGCATGATCGGGCTGTACAAAGCGATCCGGGACTTTCGCAGCGACAAGCTGTCCTCGTTCCGGGCTTTCGCCGAGCTCTGCATCACTCGCCAGATCATCACGGCGATCAAGACGGCGACCCGGCAGAAACACATCCCGCTGAATTCCTACGTCTCCCTGAACAAGCCGATTTACGATGAGGATTCCGACCGCACCCTCCTCGACGTCCTCTCGGGCTCAAAGATAACCGACCCCGAGGAACTGATCATCAGCCGGGAAGAGTTCGGCGATATCGAGGAGAAGATGGGCGAGATCCTGAGCGACCTCGAATGGAAGGTCCTCATGTCCTACTTGGACGGCAAGTCGTACCAGGAGATCGCCGTCGACCTGAAGCGCCACGTCAAATCGATCGACAACGCCCTCCAGCGGGTCAAGCGCAAGCTCGAGCGATACTTGGACAAGCGCAACGAAGCGGCTGAAGCCGATAAGGCACGCAGCGAGCCCCACTAAACACCAGCTCCGCAAGGATGGGCCGGGCCCGTCCGCGAGTTGCAATCGACCGCTGCTTGTGTTATCATCTTCTCTAGCCGATTGCGAGCCGCAAACCAAAAGCTGGCGTAGCTCAATGGTAGAGCAGCTGATTTGTAATCAGCAGGTTGCGGGTTCGAATCCCATCGCCAGCTCCAGAAGGTCATCATGGAGAGGTTCCCGAGCTGGCCAAAGGGGACAGACTGTAAATCTGTTGGCGGACGCCTTCGGTGGTTCGAATCCACCCCTCTCCACAAGCCAGATTTGACGCGGGGTAGAGCAGCCAGGTAGCTCGTCGGGCTCATAACCCGGAGGTCGAAGGTTCAAATCCTTCCCCCGCAACCATTTGCGCCGGCGCCGGCCGCGCCGGCGCGACCCTGCTCATGTAGCTCAGTCGGTAGAGCGCGTCCTTGGTAAGGACGAGGTCATCGGTTCAATCCCGATCATGAGCTCAAGGAAACGACCTCACCCCGCGGTGGGGTCGTTTCCTTGTACGCCGCCCCCAGGTCCCCCAGGCCCGAACGGCCCGGCGCCGGCCGTCACCCCCTGCTTCGCCAGCCGGCCGTGGTGAGCAGGGTCAGAAGGAGTTGCCCCGGGTGTGACGAAACCTGCCCATACTGAAGGTTGCCACCGCAACGAAGGTGGCCGATGACGAGCGGGATCCGAAGAAGTGGAGGTCGGTCCCCTTGACCAAGAAGAAATTCGAGCGGACGAAGCCCCACGTGAACATCGGAACCATCGGTCACGTCGATCACGGCAAGACGACCCTGACGGCGGCGATCACGAAGGTCCTCGCCAACTCTGGGTTCGCTGAGTTCGTACCGTTCGATCAAATCGACAAGGCTCCCGAAGAGAAGGCCCGGGGGATCACCATCAACACGGCCCACGTCGAG
>DASXUT010000097.1 GCA_036504675.1 Bacillota bacterium
CCAGATTGCCGTCCATCGCCGCCCGTATTCCATCGATCGCGCCGGAAAAGAGGGCGTCCAGGACCGGACTCTCCAAGGACAACCGGACCTTCGGTTCCTCGGGCGGCGCCCCCACTGATGCTTCGACCCGGCCATTCTCGAATTTGATGAAGAGGGTCAGGTTGTAGTCGGTGAGCTCAAAGGCCGCTGACAGGGATTGTCCCCCGCACCCACCCCTGATGGCCTCATCGGCCCTGACCGCCTCGGCCATCTTCTCCAGGACCTTCCTGGCCTCTTCCTTGGAGGCGTAGCCCGCCACTTCCAGCCCTCCCGAGGTCTACTTTTGTTCGCCGTCCGTTGGGTCGGCGGCCTGTTCACCTGAGGAAAACGGCTCCGAAGACGAGGGCTCCGACGACCACGATGGCCTGGTGGACCTTGAGGAAGTAGGCCAGCCCGAAGGAGACCACGGCCACCGCCCAGTAGACCGGCTTGCCCATTGACTTGGGCCACATGTCGATGATCAGCATGGCCAGGAGGACGATGACCACGGGCTTAATGGCGTTGATCATCCCCTGGACGGGACGGAGATCCTTGAACTTGACGAACAGGGCCCAGAGGAGGATCATCGCCAGCATCGACGGGAGGACCACCCCGAGTTCCGCGACGATGACCCCGGGCCACCCGCTGACCTTGTACCCGATGGACCCGGCCAGCTTGGTGAAGATCGGGCCGGGTAAGGCATTGGCCATCCCGAGCATGTCGGTGAACTCGTCCATGCTCAACCAGTGGAAGTTGGTCACCGCCTCGATCTGGATCAGGGGAATCGACGACGGTCCGCCGCCGAAGCCGAGCAGACCGATGCGAAAGAAGGCCAAGAAAAGGGACCAAAGGTTCAACCTGATTCCTCCTCCGAGTGGAGCGGTGCGGTCAGGCCCGCGGAACAGTAGCGGCGGTCCTCTTCTCACGGGCGAAGGATAGGGTGATTGCCCCCAGGACGCTGGTGGCGGCGGCGACGTAGAAGGCGACGACGAAGCTTCCGGTCTGATGGGCGATGAACCCGGTGATTGCCGGGGCCAGGACCATCGAAGCCGTGGCCGCGAAGTTGAGGGCGCCGAAGGCCGAGGCGTAACGTTCCGGCGGGGTGACGTCGGCAATGATGGCCATGTAGAGTGGGTCGATGACGAGCTTGCCGGTAAGGCCATAGATAATCAGAACGGCGGCCAGGAGGGCCGGGCTGAGCGGGGCGACGATGGCGGCGAGGGCCACCGCCGAGATGGGGATGAGGATCATCGCGATTGGCTTGCGTAGACCCAGGCGGTCGGAAAGCCGCCCATAGAATAGCCCGCCGGGGACCGAGGTGAAGGCCATCAGGGTGGAGATGTTGCCGGCCAGGGACCCGGAATAGCCGCGAACGGTCTGCAGGTAGTAAGGCAGCCAGGTGAGGATCACGTAGAAGGAGTACATCGTGAAAAAGGCGGCGCCCGAAGCGGCCAACAGGTTCCGTCGGTAATACGGACTTGCCGGCGGCGCGGTTGGCGCGGGCGATGGTGCCCCGTCGGCGACCGCGGCGGCCTTCCCCTCCCTGATGACCAGGCCGAAGAGGGCCCCGACGATCAGGGTCAAGGCCCCCAGGGCGACGAACGGGGCCCGCCAGGACAGCCCGAGGCTGTAGACGAGGGTCCCGGACATGATCAGGCCCAAGGACATTCCAAAAGCCATGCCGGAGTTGATGATGGCCATCCCGAAGCCGCGCCGGGGAACCGGTATGCTCCGCGAGGCCAGGGCGTACTGAGGTGAGAAATAGGAGGCCTGGGTCGCCCCGGTGAAGACGCGAAAGGCCAGGAAGGCACCGGGTCCGGGGGCGAGGCCGCTGGCCGCCGCCCCGATGCCATGCAGGAGGTAGCCTGGGACGAGCTGCTTCTTCAACCCGACCTTCTCAGCCAGCCAGCCGAAGGGCACCTGAAGCAAGGTGTAGGTCAGGAAGAAGGCGGAAGTGATCAGGCCCAACTGGGTCTCGTTCAGAGACCACAGCGTGCCAAGGGGTTCCAGCAGCGGCGAGAGCACCGTTCGGTTGGCGTACATGAATACCCAGCCCAGGAAGAACAGGGACACCAGCACCCTCCAGTCGGTAGAGCGACCGGTGCTCCCCCTGGCTCGACCCTGCAACTCCGCGCCTCCGCGGCTCGTGGTCACGGCTTTGGTCGAGCCTCCAGTCCATCGGACAGGGCTAGGGCGGACAGCAGCTTCCGGAGCAAGGCGGCCAGGCGGGCGCGGTCGTCGCGACCGAGGGAGTTGGCCAGGCGGTCGTGTTCCCGGCTCAAGGCCTCGCGAACCTCCCAGACCTTCTGTCCCTTCTCGGTCAGGCGGACCCGGGTCACCCGCCGGTCCACCGGGCTTCGCTCCCGGTTCAAATAGCCATCTCGCTCCAGGCGAACGGCCAACCCGGTGACGTTGCCTTTGGTGCAGCCCAATCGTCGGGCGACGGTGGTCAGGGTGGCCTCGCCGCTCTTATGGACCTCCAGGAGGAACTGGTACTGGGCGGCCGTCAGGCCGTGGGCCAGCCGCAGGAAGGACTCGTCGCGGCGGGCGGCCAATGACGCAGCCGCCTGCAATAACGGCACCACGCTGTCCGGCAAGGTCGCCAGGGACTCCTGAAGCCGCCACCCCAGGTCGGCCGGCAGCTCTCTCCGCCGATGGCCCGCAGGCTCGACGCTCACCCGGGTCGGCCTTGGTTTAGGCATTTACGTTCTCCCCAGTATCGCTTTATGCTTCAACCATGTCGGGTTTAACGCCCCGGCCATGGCCCGCGGGTCAGAGCAGAGTTTCGCGGTCGGGCCGAGAATCCCTGCCTGCCTAAGGGGTCGAAGCTGGGTTGGCCGGCGGGCGGGGGGCGACGAGAAACCCCTCCCGCTTCACGGGAGGGGTTCGCGACGGGGGATGGTTCGCGCCACGCGATCATTGGATTCTCCGGGCCATTCCTTCCTTGAATCGCCGATCAACGTTTGAGGATACCGTTGTCCTTGGCCACCTGCCACGTGCTCATGGCCGAGGCCGCGACGACGAAGCCATTGAGGAAATCGAGCAGGGCCGTCTGCGGGTTGAAGGTCTTCTCGACGATGGACAGGGCGAAGAGGATCACTTCGGCGACAATCAGGACCAGCCAGCGCGTGGGGAGGTTCTTGAGCCCGGGCAGATCTTTGGCGACCTGGACGATGACGTTGGTGGCCAGGACGATCCCGGTGAAGGTACCCAGGAACTGAAGGGACAGGAATTGGTCCAAGCTTCTCCCCCCTTTCCTCAAATCCTATGCGATGAGGATCGGGGGCTTGACTGGTATCGTTGGAAGCGCGTTAACATAATTTGGGTTATCTCAACTACTCCCGCCCGCCCTGGTCAGACCAAGACCCTCTTCCATCGTCCGCCCTTGAAGCGGGTCGAGATGAACAGCGACCGGACAAGCTGGTCGGCGGCCATCGCCCACCAGGCGCCGGCCAGCCCCCAGCCGAGGACCTTGACGAAGGTGAAGGACAGGACGACCCGGAACCCCCAGACCCCGATAGCGGTCGAGATGACCGGCCAGGTCGTATCGCCGGCCCCGCGCAACCCGCCGGACAGGATGAAGGCGGTCGACTGGGCCGGCTGGATGATGGCCACGACCTTCAGGGCAATGCTGCCGAGCCGGATGACCTCGGGGTCGGCGGTGTAGAGCCTCATGATCAGGGGACCGCCGAAGAAGAAGAGCAGTCCCATGGAACTGGCGACGATCATCCCCATCAGGCGGGTCTCGTAGGCGCTCTTCTCGGCCCAATCCGGCCGCTTCTGGCCAAGGCACTGGCCGACGATGGTGGTGGCGGCGATGGAGAAGCCAAGTCCGGGCATGAAGGACAGGTTGGTGATGTTTATGGCGATCTGGTGGGCGGCATAGACGATGGTCCCCAGCCCGGCGACGATATGGTCGAGAAGAGGATCATCCCGGCCCGCATGATGAACTGCTCGGCCGCCGCCCAAAGGCCGATCCGGAGGATGCGCCCGATCATCACTCGGTCGAACTCGAAGCGCTCGCGCCAGGACAGCCTGATGCAGGAATTGCCGCCGAAGATGACCCTCAGGACGAGGATGGCGGCGATGAACCGGGCGGCGATGGTGGCCAAGCCGGCCCCGGCGATGCCGAGCCGCGGGAAACCGAGGTTCCCGTAGATGAGGAGCCAGTCACCGATGATGACGACGACGTTGGCAACGACGTTGACCATCATCGGGGTCCGGGTGTCGCCGGCCCCCCGGAGGATGGCCGAAAGGCTCATGCTGATCGTGCTGAAGATCATCCCGATGCTGATCAGCCGCATGAAGACGATCCCGAGGGGGATGACGTCCGGCCCCGCCCCCATGGCCGCGATGACCCACGGCGCCGAGAGGTAGCCGGCCAGGGCCGTGCCCAGGCCGAGGATGATGGTGATGATGAGGGTCTGCCGGGCGGCCTTGCGGGCCTGCTCGACGTCGCAGGCGCCGATGGACCGGGCGACGATGGCCGTCGTCCCGACGTTGAGGGCCATGAACGCTGCCAGGAAAAGAAAAATCGGCTGATTGGTGAGGCCGACGGCGGTCGTCGCGGCCGCCCCGAGATGGCTGACCATGATCATGTCGACCATCTGGACCAAGGTGATCAGGAATTGCTCGATGATGGCCGGTCCGGAGAGGCGGATGATCTGGGCCCGCAGGGCCGCCCGGGTCGGCTCCCCGGCGGCGATAAAACGCGTCGACGGAGGGGCCGGCCTGGTCGCCGCCGCGGGCCCGAGGCCTGGCTCGACGACTGCGCCTTCGCCTAATGGTATCTCCGGTGCCGCGGCCATTCTCAAGTCTCCCAATCAGCCAAGTGGATTCTTCTGCCGACAGACAGGGCCACTTCCATCAACTCATCTTGGTCAGCCGCCGAATATCGGCTAGTCTGCCGATTGTTTCTGGACACAAAATGATTCTAACACTCGCCTTTCCAGCCGGTCAAGAAAGAGCCGACGCCGGTTCTTAATCGGCGGCTCGCGTCGCCGACCCTCGCGTCGCCGACCCTTGCAACCCGCTCGACGCTGGTGTATCATGTTCTGCGCGGCCGGCTGCGACGTCCGGTCACATTGACTCAGGCCAAGAAAGACCTTATAATAGTAGCGTCGCCAATCGGGGTGTAGCGCAGCTTGGTTTAGCGCGCATGGTTCGGGACCATGAGGTCGGAGGTTCAAATCCTCTCACCCCGACCGAAAAGCCGGGTTCGTCAACTGACGAACCCGGCTTTTTTTGTCCTCTTCAAGCCTGCGGAGCCTTGGCCTGGATCGACTCGACGGCTCGGGTCAGGATATCGTGGTTGTTCGGGTAGGCCGAGATGGCCACCGCCTCATCCAGGCCGTACCACCTGGTGTCCTTGATCTCACCCAGGAGCGGCCTGGCCTGGTCGCCGTCGAGGGCCCGGACGAGATAGTAGTAGACGGTCTTGTCGATCAGGCCCCGGGGACCGCCGTGGTACTTGTAATGGGTCTCGCCGAGCGTCGCCTGGATCTCCCCACGGACGTTGGTCTCCTCGCCGATCTCCCGGATGGCGGCCTGTTCCGGGGTCTCCCCCGCCTCGATGAGCCCTTTGGGAAAGGTCCAGCGGGAGTAGGAGTCCATGATCATCAGGATCTCGGCCCGGCCGCCGGGGCTGAAGCGGTAGACCACCCCTCCGGCTGAGACTTCACGATTCACTCTCGACCACCCCAATCCTACCGTTCAATGTGCACATAGACGATGCCGTCATCGTACTCGATGGTCCCCGCCGAGGCGACCACCTTGACCCCCGGGCCGGTCAGCTCGAGCCGCTGGTGGAAGCGCCCGTGCTCGGACGCGGAGAAGGGCTCGTGATCGACCGTGAAGGCCAGATCCCGGGGGGGCACGACGACGGTGAAGGTTCCCCCGCCGCGGTCCTCGACCACCGGCAATCCGGCGAAATCGAGCATCGTTTCGCGATAGAAGAAGGTGCCCCGTCGGCGATGGAGGCGCCGGGTCTGGTCGATCCGCTCAACGCCCGCGGCATCTACGTCGGAACCGGTCATCCGCACCCGGCTAAGGTCGAAGACAAAGCGCCGGCCACGCTGGCCGAGGACGGAGTCCAGGAGCGACTGCCGCCGGGCTTCTTCCTCATCGGCGAAAGCCCGCTCGTCATCATATTGTGCGGCGTAGGCGTGATTCTCTTGCGCTTTCGCCAATAGCCCAGGGCCCGCCGCGGGTTGGAAGGCGGCCACTTCGGCGAGAGTGGCGGTGAGCGACGCCCCGGCCCCCAGGACCCGAGCCGGCCACCTCGGTTCGAGCACGTCAAGGAGGTGGGCGATAGCCGAGCCGGTCAGGACAAAACGGTCGTAGGTCGCGCCTTCGCCGCGGGCATTGATCGACTTGAGCCGCTCGAGCCGTTTCTCCAGGAGCGCCCCGCCGTAGTCCAGGCGCTCCCGGCCGAGAAGCTCTCGCCACTCACGGCTCGATCGATATGGCGCCTGGCTGCCAAAATCCAGGAGGCGGTCTTCCACATAGGTGGCCGGGCCGGCGCAGAGTTCGACCGTTTCTTCGTATTGGGCCATTTCCCAGGGCAGGCCAGCCCGCCTGGCCTGGCGGACGGCCAGGAATTCGCGGGCAACGGGGGCCAGCGCTTCGCGGACCACCTCAGGCTGTCTGGCCGAGGCCATCGCCTCGAAGAGGACCCGCCCTTCGAGGTTGCCGAGGGCGTTGTTCTCGGCCGACAGGTCCGGGTAGGCATCGGCCATCGCGGTCAGCGGCGGCACGATACCCAGGCCCTCCTGATGGCGGTGAAAAGCCTCGCCCGCCAGCTCGGCCAGGAAGGCCTCGCTCCGGTCAAGGCCGGATCCGAAGGCGATGGGGACGACGACGGTCTCGAAACCGTTGATCTCGCTCGATCCCGTCCGTCTGAGCTTCCGGAGCTCGCCGTGATAGCCGTAGACCCGCCCCAGGGAATCGCCGGCGTTGATGACGTAGAACTCGGCCGGCGGGAACGGGTGATTGACCAGGAAGGCACTGCCCGATGGCTTGTAGAGCAGGAACGGGATGGTCGAGGGGTCCCATCCCGGCCACACGGGCGCGGCCGCCCGGGCCAGGGCGAGGAGTTCGCGCAGGCAGACCAGGGCTTCGGTCTCATCTTGGGTTAGGGCTAAGTCGGTTGGGGTCATGCTTTCACCTATTCTGGCGCCGCGGCGATTTCCCTGCGTTCAAGAGCCGGTCGACGACCATGGCCACGGCCTCTTCGCTGAACGGTACGACCAGCTGGGCCGCGGTTTTGACCCAGTCTGGGGCATTCTCCATGGCCACTCCGAAACCGGCCCAGCGGATCATCGAGCCATCCAGGCTACCGTCGCCGAAGGCGGCAACCTCGCCCCGCTCGTAGCCGAACCGCCGGCAGTGGCGGGCCAGCGCCTCGCCCTTGTTGACCCCGCCCTTGATGATGGTCATCCTACACGACGGGGTGCCGACGTCGTGGATGTACATCTGCAGGGGCCCGTACTCGCCCGTGTCCGGACCGGCTTCCTCCCCGGCCGACATCCCCCCGAACTCGGCCTGGAAGGCTTGGACGGCCTCCCAACCGAAGGGCACCATCTGGGTCGGCGGGCGCATCTCGGTCAAAAGTAATTCGGCCAGGTCGGGCACCAGGTGTTGCGGGGCCATGGGCACGCCGTCGCGCCGGATCATTTCATACACCCTCTCCGCCGACGGCTCGGAGTACATGACCTCGTCGACGTGGGCCTGGAGCGGCAGTCCGGCCGCATGGGCGAACTTGGCCAGGCGCAAGGCGAGGTCGAAGGGCACCGGCCGGTGCTCGTCGACGGCCCCGTCGGGAGCGACCACCTTGGCCCCGCAATAGCAGTAGGTCAGCCCACGGAGACCGAGTTCAGCCACGAACCGCTCGGCCGAGCCGCCGAACCGGCGGCCGGTGACCAGGATGACCTCGATCCCTCCGGCCCGGGCGGCGTCGATGGCCTCCCGGTTGGCCTGGCCGACTTTCTTGTCCCGGCCGACGAGGGTGTCGTCGATGTCGATGGCGATCAGCCGCGGCCTCATGGTCCGACCCCGCGCTTGGATTCGGCCCCGCGCTCGGCCCGCCGGCGCCGCCCGCCGGCGATGATGTCGGAGAGCTGGATAGCGACCACCCCGCCGATGACCAGGGCCGCCCCGCCGAACTGGATCCAGGAGACCCGCTCGCGCAGGACGAAGTAGGCCAGGAGCATCGCCGTCACCGGTTCGAGGTTGGCGGTGATCGAGGCCTTGCCGGTCTCGACCATGGTCAGTCCATAGAGGTAGAGGCCGTACGGAACGATCGTCGAGATGACCGTCGTCGCCAGGAGCAGCGGCCAGATCTTCACGGCCACCGCCACCTGCGTGCCGGCGGTGGGAAACCACAAGGCCAGCAGGAAGAGGCTGCCGAAGGCGAAGGAGTAGAGGAGCGACGTCCAGGTGTCGTAGCGCTCGTTGGCTTTTCGCCCGAAGAAGCTGTAAAGGCCATAGGTCAGCCCGGCCATCAACCCGGCGGCGATCCCCAACCCGTTCAGCTCGGTGCCGGACAGGTCGTAGACTCCCGAGACCAGGGCGCTGCCGACGACGGTAAGGACCAGGGACAGCCATTTCACCCGGGTGATCGGCTCGTGCAGAAAGACCCTTGACAGGACCACCACGTAGGCCGGGGCGGTGTAGAGGAGGATCCAGGCCACCGTCACCGAGGTCTTCTGGACCGCGTAGAACAGGCAGAAGTAGAAGACCCCGATGCTGACCAGCCCGAAGAGGGCGAAGAAGGCGATGTCCCTGACCCTCACCCGGAGGAGCCGCGGTCGGATGACGGCGATGGCCAGGAAGATCAGCACGGCGGAAAGGGCCGGCCGGAGGGCGGCGTACGTCAGCGGCGTCGCCCCGGCGGCGAAGACATAACCGGTGATCAGGCCGATGATGCCCCAAAGGACGGCGGCCAGACTGATGAAGGCGTATCCCAAACCAGGGGAACGGGGCATTGACGCATCGGCCTCCGGTTGGCTATAGTTAGTGGGGGCTCACCCAGGAAAGGATGATCGATCCTCAAATGGATATCGTTTCCCGCCTAACCCGCGAACTGTCGCTGGGACTGACGCAGGTCCAGAACGCTGTCAAGCTGTTCGACGAGGGGAACACCATTCCCTTTGTCGCTCGTTACCGCAAGGAGCTCACCGGCGAGATGGACGAGAACGTCCTCCGCGACCTTTCCGAGCGCCTGGGCTATCTCAGGAAACTCGAAGAGCGCAAGGAGGAGGTCATCCGGCTCATCGGCGAGCAGGGCAAGCTGACGCCCGAGCTGGAGGCGAAGATCGTCGCCGCCGATTCCCTCCAGGAAGTTGACGACCTCTATCTGCCTTTCCAGCCAAAGCGGCGGACACGGGCGATGATCGCCCGGGAGCGCGGGCTCGAACCCCTGGCGGCGCTGCTCCGGGCGCAGTCCCCGGAGATGCCTCCGGCCGAGGAGGCGGCGGCCCCCTTCGTCGACCCGGAGAAGGGCGTGCCCACGGCGGAAGCGGCCCTGGCCGGCGCGATGGACATCGTCGCCGAGGAGATCTCCGACGAGGCCGAGGTCCGCAAGGAGGTCCGCGGGCGGACGTCCGCCGAAGGCACCCTGGCGGTGGTCATCGCCGACCCGACCCAGGCCCAGGCCAAAGAGGCGGCCGTCTACCAGATGTACTTCGATTACCGCGAACCGCTGGCCAAGATGCCCCCCCATCGCGTCCTGGCGATCAACCGCGGCGAGCGCGAGGGGGCCCTCAAGGTCAAGCTCGAGGCGCCGCGGGAGACCCTCGTCTACGACCTGCAGCGGCGAGCGGCAAAGGAAGAACGGTCGGCCGCGGCGCCCTTCCTGAAGCAGGCGGCCGAGGACTCATACGACCGCCTGATCTCGCCGTCCATCGAGCGCGAGGTCCGGGCCGAGCTGACCGTCCGGGCTGAGGAGCAGGCGATCAGGGTCTTCTCGCTCAACCTGCGCAACCTCTTACTGCAGCCGCCCATCCGCGGTCGGGTCGTCCTGGGCATCGACCCGGCCTACCGGACCGGCTGCAAGTGGGCCGTCGTCAGCGAGACCAGCAAGCTCTTGGAGACCGGGGTCATCTACCCGACCGTCCCGCAGAACGACGTCGCCGGGGCGACCGCCGTGGTCAAGCACCTCCTCAAGAAGTACAAGATCGGGGCCATCGCCATCGGCAACGGTACGGGATCGCGGGAGACTGAGGCTTTCGTCGCCGACATCCTTCACGACCTGCCGGACCCGTCCGGGCTGGGCTACGTCATCGTCAGCGAAGCCGGGGCTTCCGTCTATTCTGCCTCAAAGCTTGCCGGGCAAGAGTTTCCCGAACTCGACGTGTCGGTCCGGGGGGCCATCTCGATCGCCCGCCGGCTCCAGGACCCGCTGGCTGAGCTGGTCAAGATCGAGCCCAAGGCGATCGGCGTCGGCCAGTACCAGCACGACGTGGATCAGGGCCGCCTGGAGGACACCCTGGGTGGAGTGGTCGAGTCGGTGGTCAACTCGGTCGGCGTCGACCTCAACACGGCCTCCCCTTCCCTGCTCTCCTACGTGGCCGGGGTGACCGCCTCGGTGGCCAAGAACATCGTCGCCTACCGCGACAAGGTCGGCCATTTCGCTTCGCGTGAGGAACTGATGGAAGTCTCGCGGCTCGGCGAGGCCACCTTCACCCAGTGCGCGGGCTTTCTGAGGATTCCCGGCGGGAGTCACCCCTTTGACAACACCTCGGTCCACCCGGAATCCTATGAGGCGGCCGAGAAGTTCTTGAGGAAGTTCGGGTTCAGCCCCGAGGACGTCGGGACGGCCCGCTTGGCCCTGATCAAGCTGAAACTGAAGGGGGTCGACCTGGCCAAGGCGGCGACGGACATCGGGGTCGGCCTGCCGACCCTGCGCGACATCATCGACGCCCTCGAAAAGCCCGGCCGCGACCCGCGGGACGAACTGCCCAAGCCGCTCTTCCGGACCGACGTCCTGACCCTCGATGACCTCAAGCCCGGGATGATCCTCAAGGGAACCGTCCGCAACGTGGTCGACTTCGGGGCCTTCATCGACATCGGGGTCAAGCACGACGGCTTGGCCCACGTGTCCGAGCTGTCCGACCGCTTCGTCAAGCACCCGGCCGACGCCGTGGCCGTGGGCGACGTGGTCAGGTGCCGGGTCCTCGGGATCGACCTGCAGAGGAGCCGGATTTCGCTGAGTCTCAAGGGGTTGCCGGTCGAGCAGTAGAGGATCGCGGGAACGTCGGCGAAAGCCGGCCCGTCCCCTTTGGGGGCGGGCCTTTTGTTTTGGCGGCAAGACGACGGGTGCCCGCACCATACGGCGCGGGCGCCCATCAGCGGAGGAAAGTGGGGCCTGGCAGGGGGGTCGTGGCAGGCATGGGGGGGTGTTACAGACCGAACCGGAGGCGGGTCGACCGGCCTCCGAACGGACTACTTGATACTGGTGAGGAGCCCGACGACCAGGGCGGTGCGCTCGGGAAGGCTGTCGATGACCACGTGCTCGTGGAGGGCGTGGCTTCCCGAACCCCTCGCCCCGATGCCGTCCAGGGTGGGCACCCCGAGGTGGGCGGTCAGGTTGCCATCGCTGCCGGCGCCGGTGCCGCCGGCCGGGATGGCGAAACCGAGCTCGGCCGCGAAACGCTCGGCCGTCGCGTGCAATCTCTGGGACGCCGGCAGGATGGGCATCGGCGGGCGGTTGACCCCGCCCTTGACGGTCAGCGTGGCGCCCTTGCCGATCGGCGTCAAGGCCTGGGTGAAGGCGACGACCCGATCCATCTCGGGGTCGGTGGCCGCCCGGTAGTCGACTTCGAATTCCGCCTCGGCGGCGACCACGTTGACCCTCGTCCCGCCGCGGAAGACTCCGATGTTGACCGTCGTGCCGGTGGACCGGTCGGCCAGAGCGATCAGCCGCTGGGCCTGAGCGCAGAGCTCATGGACGGCGCTGACCCCCTCGTCCGGCTCGGAGCCGGCGTGGGAGCTCCGGCCGCCGGCTCGGATGGTGAACTGGGCCACACCCTTCCGCCAGAGCTTGACTCCCCCGTCCTCGGGTCGGCTCGGCTCGAGGACCAGGACGCCCTGGCTGCGCCGGGCTTCCTCTTCGATGTGGGGGCGGGAGGAGAAGCTGCCGACCTCCTCGTCCGAGTTGTACAAGAAGACCACCCGCGTCCCCTCCAGGGCCACCGGGAACTCATTGATTGCCCGGATGGCCCAGAGGGTGTCGACGATGCCGGCCTTCATGTCGAAGGCCCCCGGCCCATAGAGCTTGCCGTCCTCGATGCGGACGGGTCGGCGGGCGAGCTCGCCCAGGGGCCAGACCGTGTCCATGTGGCAGAGGACCAGGACCTGTGAGGGACCGTTGCCGATGACGGCCCGGACGTGGTTGCCGAACCGGCCGCCATCGATGATTTCCGTCCGTGCTCCCAGGCTTTTCAGCCGCTCGGCGAGGGCCGCCGCCAGGCGGTCGGTGGCCGCCTTCTCGGTCGACGGTGACTCCATCTCGACCAGCCAGCGCAGGTCGGCGGCCATTTCCGCCCGGTGAGACCGGAGGTACTTCAAGAGGGCTCGTATGTCCACTGTCGCACCCCTCCTAGGACACCGTTGCCCGGCTGTCCGCCGGCAGGTACGCGGGACGATTGACCAGCTTTCCGTCCTTGAAGACCGCGGCCACCTTGGCCGCGTTCCTGATGTTGACCAGGGGACTGGCCTCCAGGACGAGGACGTCGGCTTTCTTGCCGGGCGCCAGGACACCGATCTCGGCCCCGGCCGCCCCGAGGGCCTCCGCCGCCCGGGAAGTGCAGGCTAGGAGGGCTTCGACGGGGGTGAACCCGGCCTTGACCGCTTCGTCCAGGATGACCATGAAGTGGCCGTGCGGGGCGTAGGGGTTCCCGCCGGAATCCGACCCCAGGACGATCTTGACCCCGGCCTGGCGGGCGATCCGCAGGGTCTCGGCGGCCCGCGACCGCAGCGGCAACATCCGGCGGGTCCAGTCGGGGTCGATGTTCGGGAACATCGCCTCGTGCCCGGGAGTCATGACCATGACGACCCCCTTCTCCGCCATCATCTCCGCCGCTTCCTGGTCCAGAAGGCTGGCGTGCTCGACGGCGTCGACCCCGCCCAGGACGCAGCGCTTGATCCCGGTGGCCCCGTGGGCGTGGGCGCAGGCCTTGCGCTCGTTGCTGTGAGCGACTTCGGCCGCCGCCTTGATCTCGTCCACCTCGAGCTGGGTGGCGTTGAGGCTCTGGCCTGGAGTGGCTCCCCCTCCGGTGACCATCAGCTTGACGAGGTCGGACCCGTTCTTGATCTGCCGCCTGGCCGCCTTGCGGAACTCGGCCACTCCGTCGGCCTCGTCGGCGATGACGTGGCAGTGGCCGCCGGTGGCCGCGATCATCTTCCCGGAGACGATCATCCGCGGGCCGGCAATCAGGCCGGTCATGATGTGCCGTTTCAGCGACACGTCCATGTAGTTCCAGCCACCCGTATCGCGGGCGGTGGTGACCCCCGAGAGGAGCGTGGTGGCGACGCTGTTGACGGCTTCAAAAGCCAGCTTGTCATGAGGGTCGGCGTACAGCTTGAAAAGGCTCTCGTGCCCGTTGAAGGCCAGGTGGGTGTGGCTGTCGATGAGGCCCGGCAGGACGAACTTGCCCTGGAGGTCCAGGGTGGTCTCGAAGGGGCCGACCGCCGCCTCCCCACCAGGTGGCCCGACCCACTCGATCCGATCGTCCTTGAGGACGATCGCTTTGGTGGCCGGCGCTGCCCCGGCCTCGGCGGTGAAAACCAAGCCGCCCTTTAGCAGAATGCGTCCCAACCAGGATCCCTCCTTGTCCTGGGGAGGGCCCGAAGCCCGGGCTCTCAGCAGGTCCATAGTCAAGCGCTCGTTGAAGGGCGGTCCGGCCTTGATCGGCC
>DASXUT010000098.1 GCA_036504675.1 Bacillota bacterium
CGAGGTTCATCCGTCGGTGGCCGCCCTCCTGATCGGGGCCGGCGGGGTCAACCTGAAGGAACTCGAGCGGAACACCGGCAAGGCTGTGTACGTCAAGGGTTCAGCGGAGTGCCATCCGGAAGAGATGAAGATCCGCGGCCTGGGGACCCGGGAAGAGGTCGAGGCCAAGGCCCTGCCGGTCTATCAGGGGCAGACGGTCGAGGTCAAGATCGAAGAGCCGCACGTCTCCAACCTCTGGGACGGCATCGCCAGGATCGACGGTTACGTCATCGACATCGAGGGCGCCGGCAAACGGGTCGGCGAAAAAGTCAAGGTGGAAATCACCAAGGTCTACCGGACCTACGCCAAAGGCCGGGTGGTCTAGAGCCTGCCAACACGAAGGAGACCCAGTCACTTGACCGGGTCTCCTTCTTCTTGCGGAATGGGCTCCCCCCGCTTTACTTCCCGGGCTCGACCGGGTAGTTGAGGGGCTTGCCGTCATACGGCTTGACCGCCAGGACGCCCTTGTCGTCGGTCCAGGCGGACAGGCCGAACTTCATCGCATAGGCGTCGTATCCCAGGAGGTTCAGGAGCATCGCCGTTTGGCTGGCCGTGTGGCCGGTGTAACAGACGACGATGATCTTCTTGCCGGTCGGGAGCTTCTTCAAGTTCTCGAGCTTGGCGATCTGCTTAAAAGGAATGGTTATGGCGCCGGGCACGTGGCCCTTGGCGTCATGCTCCTCGCTGCGGACGCTGAGGATGAAGTACGATGGATCCTTGCCCACGACGACCTTGTTCTGGACGTCCTCGGCGGAGATCGTCGGCGCCTTCCCTGAGGTCAGATAGGTTTCTGCGCGGGCCAGGATGATTGAGTTGAGGTCCTTCTTGCCGGTCTTCAGGGTAGGCGGGGTGTTCTCGGATTTGCCCGGATCGACTTTGGTGTCCATGGGGTAATTGCCGGGCACCAAAACCGGCACAGCCATCCCCAGGACGTCTTTGTTGTCCGTCCACGCCGACATTCCGAACTTCATGGCGTAGGCCTCGTACCCCAGGAGGTTCAGGAGCATGGTCACCTGGCTGGCGGTGTGCCCGGTGTAACAGATGACCACGATCTTCTTGTCTTTCGGCAGCTTGGCCAGGTTCTCGGGTTTGTACACCTGGTTCCACGGAATGGTGATCGCCCCTGGTACGTGCCCCTTCGCGTCATCCTCCGGCTTTCTGACGCTGAGAAGGAAGTAGCCCGGGTCCTTGCCCAGGACGATCTTGTTCTGAACGTCTTCGGCCGAGATGGTCGGGGCTCTGCCCGAGGATAGGTACTTCTCGGCCGTGGTGGCAATCTGGTCGAACTCACTGGGCCCGCGGGCGCACCCGCCAAGGACCATGACCAGCGCCACCGCTAAGGCCATCGACAGGGCCGTTAATCTGACGGCACGACGGTTCATTTTCCTCCACCTCCGCGAATCTCAGTCAGTTGGAGCAGCGGTCATCGGCATGCTGTCTTCGAGCCCGGTTTCATCCGGGCATCCCCCTAGCGTCCAACCGGGAAAGGCAGGCGCTGGACGATGACGTCCCTATTGGCGGTCCGTTCGTCGGCGGGGACGTCCTTCTCCTGAAGGAATAGGGACGGGGTTCCATGGCAGGCGCCACAGCTGGCGTTCTGAGCGGTGCGCCTGGCGATGGAGTGAGGCGTCGCGTACTTGAACGTCGGGACGGCGTCGAAGTCCTTCAGGAGGTCCTGCCCGTAATAGGCGAAGGTATCACGGGCCACCGGGACATGCCGTACGACAACGTAGTCGTAAGGCCGGTCGGTGGATTTGTAGGGGTTCCGGCCAATCTTGAAGTCGAAGACGGATCGGTCGGTCTTGAAGTAGCTCAAGCCTTTCTGGTCCTTGCCCACGTGGCATCCATAGCAGTTGTTGTAAGGTTGGGCGTGGCACACCTGGCACTGTAGAAGGATCTTGCTGGTGCCATTCAGTCCGTGCCGGCGATGCGCCGGTTGGCCGCCC
>DASXUT010000099.1 GCA_036504675.1 Bacillota bacterium
AACCGGCGGGGCGAATCAGCCGGATATTCGTCGGACGCTCAGTCCGACACCTTCGGAAGGGAGACCGCCGCATGGGCCTCGAGCGATTGTTCCAAGCCGAGTCCGTCGCCGTGGTCGGCGCCTCGGCCACGCCGGGGAAGCTCGGCCACACCATCCTGAGTAACCTGATCGAGGGCGGCTTCAAAGGTCCGATCTATCCCGTCAACCGCAAGGAAAGCGAGATCCTCGGGCTCAAGGCCTACCCCAACCTGCTGGAGATCCCGGCGGACGTCGACCTGATGGTCGTGGCCGTCCCCTCGGGAGTGGTCCTGTCCGTGGTCCAGGAGGCCATCCAGAAGAAGATCGGGGTGGCCATCATCGTCAGCGGTGGTTTCCGGGAAGCCGGCAACCTCGAGGGCGAACGGGAACTGGTCCGCACCGCCCGGGCCGGGGGCCTGCGCATCGTCGGCCCCAACTGCCAGGGTCTGGCCTACCTGCCCAACAACCTCTGCGCCACCTGGCCGGTCCAAAGGAGCCGCGGGCCGATCGCCGTCGTCTCCCAGAGTGGGACGGTGGCCGCGGCCTTGGCCGATTGGGCGGCCGAGGACGGCCTCGGCATCTCCTGCATGCTGGCGATGGGCAACAAGACCGACATCAACGAGACCGACGCCGTCAACTTCCTGTCCGGCGACGGCGAGACCAAGGCCATCGCCGTATACAGCGAAGGCCTCGGCGACGGTAAGACCTTCATGGAAGTCCTCAAGCGGGCCACCGCCAAGATCCCCGTCGTCCTGCTCCGCGGCGGCCGGACCCCGATCGGGCACGCCGCCGCCCAGACCCACACGAAGTCCCTGGCCGGCCAGTACCAGGTGTTCGCCAGCCTGGCCGAGGCCAACGGGGCGGCCGTGGTCGACTCCATCGAGGACCTCTACGATGGGACCAAGGCCCTCGCCTGCCTGAAGGCGCCGGCCGGCCGCAAGGTCTGCATCATCACCAGTTCGGGCGGGGCCGGCGTGCTGGCCACCGACGCCGGGTTCGAGTCCGGCCTCGAGCTGGCCAAGCTGGACGAAGCGACCAGCGCCTCGCTACGCGAGAAGCTTCCGTCGTACTGCTCCGTCCGCAACCCCATCGACCTCACCGGCGACGCGACCTGGGAAATGTATGAGACCGTACTCCGTACGGCCGCGACCGACCGGAACGTCGACTCGTTCCTGGTCATCTTCGGCGACCCCATCCCGGGGGCGGCCGAGATGATGAAGCGCGCCCAGAAGGACCTCAAGCAACCCTTCGTCGTCGTCTTCCTGGGCGGCGGGGAAGTGGAGGCCCAGGAGCGCAAGGTCTTCGCCCAGGCCAAGATCCCCGTTTTTTCCAGTCCTGAGAGAGCAATGAGGGGCCTCGGCCTCGTCGTTCGCCAGAAGGGAGAGTAAAGGGTGAAAGACGACCTATACCTAGCAGGTAAGCCCGGAACCGAGACGGTCATGCTCGGCAACCACGCCCTCGCCCGGGGTGCCGTGGAAGCCGGCGTCGAATTGGTCTCCGCCTATCCGGGCACACCGTCGTCCGAGATCGTCGAAGCTTTGAATGAGGCCAGTATCGGCCAGGGTTTCTACGCCCAGTGGAGCACTAATGAGAAGGTGGCCTTCGACGTCGCCGCCGGGGCCTCCCTGGTGGGAGCCAAGGCCCTCGTGGCGATGAAGTCGGCCGGCATCAACGTGGCCATGGACACCTTCGTCACCGTCCCCTACGGCGGGATCAAGGGCAGCCTGGTCGTGGTCGTCGCCGACGACCCCGACGCCCATTTCTCGTCGACCGAGCATGACAGCCGGCCCCTGGCCAAGCAGGCCGAGATCCTCTGCCTCGAGCCGGCCGACGCCGGTGAGGCCAAGGAGATGGTCCGGCAGGCCTTCGACCTGTCCCACCAGCTCCAGCTGCCGGTGATGGTTCGCACCGTGAGCCGGGTTTCCCACGGGAGCGCCAACGTCACCCTCGGCCCCATCCAGCGGACCGAGAAGAAGCTCGGCTTCAACAAGCATTATGACTTCCAATATCGCTGGAACGTCTATGGCCCCCCGGGGACCCGGTCGAAGCACGAGTGGTTGGTCAAGCAGTTCCCGAAGCTCGAGGAGTACGCCGAGAAGTCCCCGTTCAACCAATTGAAGCTGGCCCCCGGCAGCCGGATCGGGATCATCGCCGGCGGGCTCGGCAGCGCCTATGCCTATGAAGCCATCCGCCGCCTCGGCCTCCAGGACCAGGTCAACTGGCTCAAGCTGGGGACGGCCTTCCCGATCCCGACCAAGATGGTCGGCGAGGTCCTCAAGAACAGCGACAAGGTCCTCATCGTCGATGAGGGGACCAACTGGATCGAAGGGCTCGTCCGAGAGATCGCTCAGCGGACCGGGGCCCGGTGCGAGATCGTCGGCAAGGGCCTGGATCAGGCCATGCCGATGTGGGGCGAGCTGGACACGGACATGGTCGTCAGGGCCCTGGCCCCGCTGGTCGGCGCCAAGGTGGCCGAGGATTCGGCCCGCAAGAGCCTGAAGGACGACCTCGCCGCCCGGATCTGCCCGCGCTCGTCGACCTTGTGCGCCGGCTGCCCGCACCTCGGCTCTTACTGGGGCCTGCGGTTGGCGCTCCAGCGCTACAAGGACGGGGTCCACCTCCTCAATGGCGACATCGGCTGCTACGAGCAGGCCGGCTACGGAATCTTCGCCGAAAACCTCTTCAGCAACGACGACAGCCACCTGTGGAAGGCCCAGAGCGTCTACGAGATGCTCGACACGATCTACGTCATGGGCAGCGCCTTGGGCATGGCTCAGGGGCAAGCGCTGGCCGGCTACAAAGACGGCAAGGTCGTCGCCGTCGCCGGCGACTCGACCTTCTTCCACGCCTGCCTGCCGTCAGTGGCCAACACCGCTTGGAACGGCGGTCAGGTCGTCTTCATGGTCCTCGACAACCGTTGGACGGCGATGACCGGCCACCAGGCCAGCCCGACCACCGGTCGGGTGGGCAACGGCTCGCCGGCCAAGAGCCTCGACATCGCCACGGCGGCCAAAGCCCTCGGCTTCGACCACGTCCTGACGGCCGACGCCTTCGATATCAGGACGGTCAAGACCGCCCTCGACGAAGCCTTCAAGCTCGACGGTCCGGTGGTCCTGGTGGTCTCGGGTGAGTGCCGCCTGCAGACCGTCCGCCGCGAGCGGAACGTCGTCCGGCCCCGCACCACCGTCGACACCGACAAGTGCAACGGCTGCGGCACCTGCCTCCAGCTCGGTTGCCCGGCCCTGGGGGTCGGCCCCGACGGCGAGAAGAGCGAGATCGACCAGATCCTCTGCAACAGCTGCGGCCTGTGCGCCCAGGTCTGCAACCGCAAGGCCATCAACCTCCAGGGAGGTGCGCACTGATGAGCGCCACGAACGTCATCGTCGCTGGTGTCGGTGGACAGGGGTCCATCCTCGCGGCGCACATCCTGGGCAAGTCGGCCCTGCGGCAGGCGGCCAAGACCGGCAAGCCGGTCCAGGTCCGGATCGGGGAGACCTACGGGGCGGCCATGCGCGGCGGGAAGGTCTTCTCCCACGTTCGCATCGGCGACGTCCGGGCCCCGCTGACCCCGACCGACGGGGCCGACCTGATCGTCGGCCTCGAGCCCCTCGAGACCCTCCGGGTGGCCATCCCCTACCTGGCTCCCGGCGGCGTATGCCTGCTGAACACCACTCCCTACGTTCCGGCCGACGTGAAGATGGGCCGGGCCAAGTATCCCGAGCTCGACGGGCTCCTCAGCGCCCTGGGCAAGCTGGGCCGGAAGGTCCTCTCTTTCGACGCCACCGCGGTCGCCCAGGACCTCGGCAAGCCACAGGTGATGAGCGTGGTCATGCTCGGAGCGGCCAGCGCCATGGGCATCCTCCCGGTGGATGAGGAGAGCCTCAAGGAAACGATCAAGGAGGAGGCCCCGAAGGGCACCGCCGAACTCAACCTGCGGGCCTTCGACCGGGGGCGCGACGTCGCCGCCAGTCTGCTCAAGACGGGAGCGAGGCTCTAGATGGAAAGCGTCCAGCGGAACCTATCGGAATCGGAAGTCTACGGTCTCCTGGCCGGCGTGGGCATCAGGGTCATCCCGCACCATGTGGCGGCGACGGCCGATGAGGCCGCGGCGGCGGCCGAACAGATCGGGTTTCCAGTGGTCTGCAAGGTCGCCTCGGCCGACATCATGCATAAGTCCAAGCTTGGTGGGGTCGCCGTCGACCTCCACACCCCGGCTCAGGTCAAGGAGGCCTTCACCCGGATCGTGACCCAAGTCGGCCGGGCGGTCCCCGAGGCCAAGATCGACGGGTGCCTGATCTGCGGACAGGCCCCCAGGGGATTGGCCGAGGTCATCGTCGGCACGGCCCGGGACGCCGAGTTCGGAAGGGTGGTCATGTTCGGGGCGGGCGGCGAGTTCGCCGAAGTCCTCAAGTGCGTGGACTTCCGGTCCCTCCCGGCCGACCGCGACCAGGCCACCAAGATGGTCAAGAAGGTCCAGGCGAAGATGAAGGCGGCCCAAGGGTGGAACCGGATCGACCCGGCCGTCGTCGCCGACCTCGTCAGCCGTTTCTCCGACCTGATCACGGCCCATCCGGAGATCGAGAGCATCGACATCAACCCGGCGGTCATCTACTCCGACAACTATCTCGTCATCGACGCCAAAGGGACCCTCAAGGGTGACAGCCAGCCGAAGTGAGCAAGGCGGCTGCTCAGACCGCCAATAGTCTGTGGGAGGTGTCCTCAGAGTGAAGAGAGTCGCAGTCTTCGGGGCCGGCAACGCGGGACAGGCCGCGGCCGCCCATCTGACCAAGATGGGCTTGGAGGTCCGGCTTTACAACCGGTGGGCCAACGAGATCGAGGCGATCAAGGCCGCCGGCGGCATCAACCTCAAGGGCGTGCTCGGCGAGGGCTTCTACAAGATCCCCGTGATCACCACGGACATCAGGGAAGCCGCCGACGGAGCCGACTTCTTCTGGGTGGCCACCCCGGCCGTGGCCCATGAGTTCCTGGCGGCCGAACTGGCGCCCCTTCTTCCGGAAGGAGCCCATGTCTTCCTCAACCCCGGCAGCACCGGCGGCGCTCTGGCCTTCGCCCACGCCCTCAAGAAGAACGGCGGCCCGAAGAACGTCGTCATCGGCGAGACCAACACCAACATCTACATCACCCGGATCACCGGCCCGGCCCAGGTGACCGTATGGAACCTCGGCGGGGTGCTCTTCTCGGTCTTTCCGGCCAAGAAGCGCGACGAGATCTTCTCCGAAATGTCTCCCTACTTCAAGAATCTGGTCCCCTCGGCCACCGTCCTCGACACCGCCTTCGCCAACGTCAACGCGGTCATGCACCCGGCCGGGACGCTGATGAACGCCGGCTGGATCGAGAAGACCAACGGCGCCTTCCGGTTCTACACCGAAGGCGGCACCCCCGGCGTCGGCGCGGTCATCGACCAGCTCGAGCGGGAGCGCACGGCGGCCATGGCCGCCCTCGGGGTCTACCCGAAGCCCTTCGTCGAGGTCTTCTTCCTGTATGGCGCGACCTCGAAGGAAGCCGTCCAGAGCGGCTCCTGCTATGTCGCCCTGCGGGATAGCGAGGCCAACAAGGAGATCATGGCCCCGCCCAGCCTCAAGCATCGCTTCATCACCGAGGACGTGCCCTTCGGGATCGTCCCCTACAAGCACCTGGCCACGCTGGGCGGCGTCCAGACCCCGATCATCGACTCCCTGATCACCCTGGCCTCGGTGGTCAGCGCCACCGATTGGCTGTCCAAGGGCCTGACCCTGGAGAAGATGGGCCTCACCGGAGTCACCAAGTACACTTTGATGAACTTCCTGCGGGAAGGGACCATCTAGTCTCGGACCCCGGCTTAGCAGAGACCCCGCGGTCACCATCGGCCGCGGGGTTTTGTATGTCCGTAGCAGCGTGGTATTATTGGGTTGGTGAACCAATCCTAGGGAGGCCCTGCCTTGCGCCGACGAAGAAGGGCGATCATCCGGAGACGCGCTCGCTCGGTTGTCCCAGCTTCCACAATCCGCAGGACCCGCCGATCGCGCCGGTCCAGACCCGCCAGCCGCGGGCGTTGGCGCTTCCGCCCGGGACGTCTGATCGTCCTCCTCGTCATCCTGGGCCTCCTCGCCGCCATCGCCGTCGGCGGGGCCAAGCTCATCGAGCGGGCGTTGGCCGGCCCGCGCCTGGCGGCGCCGGCGTCGACCAGCCTGGCCGACTTCCACGGCCCCCTGGGGAGCGTGGTCAAGGGGGCCATCCTGGTCGACGCCGATAGCGGTCAGGTCCTGGTCCAGAAGGATGCCGACCAGCCCTGGCCGCTGGCCAGCGTGACCAAGGTGATGACGATGCGGGTGGCCCTCAAGGCCATCCGTGACGGCAAGCTCAGCCTCGACCAGCAGGTCCTCGTCCCCCCGGAGGCGGCCGCTTCGAACTGGCCCGGCTCATCCCTGATGTTCCTCAAGCCCGGCAGTCGGGTGAAGGTCCGCGACCTGCTCTACGGGATGGCCGTCGACTCCGGCAATGACGCCTGTGTGACCCTGGCCGTAGCCCTCTCCGGTTCGGTTGACGCCTTCGTCGCCGAGATGAACAAGGAGGCCGCCGCCATGGGTCTGACGACGGCCAACTTCGCCGACCCGCACGGCCTGTCCCCGGACGACCGCATCTCGGCCCGGGACATGGCCCGCCTGGCCCGTCTGTACCTCAGGGACTTCCCCGAGGCCCTGACCTATCACTCGACCAAGGAGTTCACCTACGGGGCCGATGCTCTCGGCACGCCGGTCACCCAGCCGAACCGCAACCGCCTCCTGTGGGACTACCCGGGCGCCGACGGGATCAAGACCGGCCACACCGAGGAGGCCGGCAACAATCTGGTGGCCACGGCTAAACGTGGCCAGACCCGGCTGATCGCCGTCGTCTTCGGCGCCCCGGACGCGGTCGGGAGCATGACCGGCGAGGCCTATCGCCAAAGGGTCGCCACCTATCTGCTGGATTGGGGCTTCACCCAGTTGGTGGCGGCCAAGCCATTGCCGCCGCAGGGCGGCGAGGCGGTTCCCTCCTCGATGCTTGTCAACAAGGGGGCCGCCGGACACGTCGCCCTGACCACGACCGAGGGGACGACGGCCCTCGTCCCCAAGGGGCTCGAGGGCAAGGTCACCGCCAAGCCCTACTTCGACCGACCGTACCTGGTCGCTCCGGTCACCGCCGGGCAACCCGTCGGCACCCTGGTGATGACCCTCGGCGAGAAGGAACTTTACCGGACGACGATGATCACCGCCGAGGCCGTGCCGCGGGGCGGGCTGTTCCGGCGGGCATGGGACTCGGTGAGGCTGATCCTGAGGATGGGGCGGTGAGGCCGTCGAGTTCCTGAATGGTGACGAGAAAGCCGCAACCATTGAGTTGCGGCTTTCCACGCCTTCGGCGGACGGTTATTAACCTGAAGGGTGAAGGATACTGTTGACAACTCGACCGGCCGAGCTTATACTGAAAACGTAGTGACCAAGCCTCCATTATTTCCCTTTTGGAGGTGACGGGCCACAAAGGTTAACACAAGGGGTTAACGACTTTGTGGCCTGAGCGTCCCAATGGACATATACTATAGGGGAAAAGCTCTTGGGCGGGTCTTGAACAGTAAAGAAAGACTCATCAGGAAGTACGGTTCGGAGCGTGGCCAGATGATCATGCGCAGGATGTTTCAGCTACTAGATGCTGATAACCTGGCCGACTTCAGCCGCCTCCCGCAGACGAGATTTCATCCCTTGAGAGAAAACCGGAAGGGTCAGTACGCGGTGAACGTCGGCTATCCGTTCAGACTCGTCTTCGAACCCGCGGGCGAGCGCCTTGAGCTTACGGCGGATGGAAGCGTGGATCTATCGAAGATCACCGTTATACGGATTATCGAGGTGGTTGATTACCATGGGGAGTAATGATCGGAGGGGGGACTTCAGGCCTGACTATGCCGTCCCCCCGGGAGAGACAGTGCTTGAAGCCATCCAGTCGATTGGTATGAGTCAGGCTGAATTGGCCAAGCGGCTAGGTCGTCCTTTGAAGACCATCAATGAAATCATCAAAGGGAAGGCCGCGATAACCGCCGAAACGGCCCTTCAGCTTGAGCGTGTCCTCAACGTCCCCGCCTCGCTGTGGCGGAATCTGGAGTCCGATTACCGAGGGTATCTGGCCGATCTGTCTCAGCGCGACAAACTTGCCTCTCAGGTGGGATGGCTTGACACCATTCCGGTGCAAGCGATGGTACGATTGGGCTGGATTGAAAGATGTGAGGACAAAGCCCAGCAGGTCGAGGAGGTATTACGGTATTTCGGAGTCGCCTCTGAAGACGCCATGGGCTCCCTTCCCGCGCCGCAGGCTGCCTTTCGAAAAGCTAAAGCCTTCGGAAGCGACCCTGGGTCTCTGGCGGCTTGGCTTCGTAAAGGCGAACTGGAAGCCCACCGAATTGACTGCAAAGAGTACAGTCGCGATGGGTTCGCCGACTGCCTCAAACGTGTGAGGCGTTTGACCGTCGAAGCAGAGGATGTTTTCAAGCCTTTGGTTCAGGGCGTCTGTTCCGAGGCTGGGGTGGCGGTCACCTTTATTCCTGAGTTGCCGAAGAGCAGGGTCTGTGGGGCGACTCGATGGCTGACCCCAAAGAAGGCCCTCATTCAACTGAGCTTCAGGTACAAAACCGATGATCAGTTGTGGTTCACTTTCTTTCACGAAGCCGGACATATCTTGCTACATGGCAAGAAGGATATCTTCATTGACAGCAAACAGCTGAAAGGTGAGTCGGAGGAAGATGACGCCAACAGGTTTGCCCAGGAACTCCTCATTCCATCGGCGCAGTTCGGAGAGTTTGTTGCCAAAAGGGACTTCTCGGAAAAGGCAATAAGGGCATTTGCCAAGGGGCAGAGTATCGCTCCGGGCATTGTAGTGGGCCAGCTGCAGCACATGGGCCACCTGCATTGGAACAACTCGCTTAACTCCCTGAAGAGGAAGCTTGGCGCGGCCTAGAGTCTCACCGTGATTCCCGAGTTCGGCAGTAAACAGGTGCAAAACACCGTTCTTGATGAGGGGACACCTTCAAAAGCAGTCGTTGCCCTTTTCGTGCGTATTCCGGCGAAATCGACCAGTGATTCCGGAAAGTCTCGTTCAGTGATTCCGGATAATCCCGTCCACTGGCCCGGCCGATCGCGACCATCTGTTCCGGATAATCTCGTCCGCTCGTTCCGGAAAGTCGCGACCACTCGGAGCTTGGGCGGACGGGGCTGGCGCGGGGGCATCGGCAATTCGACGCCTTCGTTCAATATCCTGAGCGGCGGCGGCTCGGGCGGCGGTGGCATCGGTTTGGTTTGAGACGGGGGGGCGGGACTTGGTCTGGCGGGCTCCTTCGCAGCCATAGCTTGCACCTCCCGGGCAGCCGACGGAAGTCTACTGTTGACCTAGGGCGATTTCCAAGCCAGAGGCAATAGCCACCGACAGGAACGAGGCGGCCAGCCATATGGTCGCTTTCCGGGCTCTTATTATTCTAT
>DASXUT010000100.1 GCA_036504675.1 Bacillota bacterium
GCCTCCCCTGTGGTGTGGAGGCTTATTTCATGCCCAAGAGGCCCGCCCAACTCTCGGTGGCCGCCACCTCCAAAAAAGAGAAGCCCTCCGGACAGAGTCTCGGAGGGCACATGTCAACAGTCTGAGGCCCGGGAGAACCCGGGCCTCCTTACTCTTCTGGTTTGGCGTTGTCTGGACCGGGGCTGGGAGCGGCCGACTACTGGATGGCCACGGCAGTGGCCGCGATGGCCCCGCCGCCGGTGGCCGTGCCGGTGACCGTGGCGGTCTGGCCGACGGCCAGGTCGGCAAAGGCCGCCGTCTGACCGGCCTTAGTGTAAGTGGTCGATGCGCTGGTGGTCACGGAATGATCAACGGCCGCGGAGCCGGCGGCGCCGGCCACGGTCAGGACGAAGGTCTGGGCTGTAGCGTCAAGACTCTTGACCGTTCCGCTCAGGGTCTGGGCGGACGGCTGAACCTGAGGTTTCCGGTTCTCGATCTTGACCTCGGCCACCAGGCGGTTCTCGAATTTCAGCGCGACCTGATCACCGACCACGATGGAGGCGAAGTTGGCGGCCTGTTCATCTTCCTCAAAGCGCACCCTGACCTCATTGGCGACGCCGTAGGTGAAAGTGGCGCCTTCCTTGGTCTTGAGGGTGATGCTCGCCCCGGCCGAGCCGGTGGCAGCGGTGACCGCGGTCACTTCGCCCGGAACTTCATCGAGTTCCTTAACTTCGATCTTGGTCACGACCAAGCGGTTCAGTTCCAGGGCCACCGGGTCGCCGACCTTGACGTCAGCCAGGGTCGGAGCGGCCGGCGGGGGAGTGGCGGTGGCCGGCGTCGTGCCGGTCCCATCCTCGTCTTGATCCTCGTCCGTGTCGGAGTTCTCGAAGACGACCTTACAGTTTGGGTCGATGGCGTAGGTCTCTTCCTCGCCGGACTTCTTGACGACGACGGTGATGCTGGGAGCGCCGCTGGGGGTGATGGCTTTGACCGTCCCGCTGACCTTCTCGAGGAAGCGGATGTCGAGGAAGACGGCCACTCCGTTCTCGTCCAAGTGCAGGCTGGCCTGATCCCCGGCCTTGAGGTCGGCGAGGGTGCCGGCCTGCTTTTCGATGAAGATGCGGGCGTCGGCGGCGACCTGGTAGGTGCCCTGGGTGCCGTCCTTCTTGGTGATGGTGATACTCGCCTCGGTGCCCGTCGCCACGCTGACGACGGCGCCCTTGACTTCGCGCTCATCGAGCTTCCCGAGGGCGGAATCCTCGCGGTCCATGAAGGCCGTCATCTCGGCCCGGGTGACCGGCTTCAGAGCCTGGAACACATAGCCCTTGCCGCTTGGGTCGGGGGCCCCGACGACGAGGCCCTGGTCGGCGGCGATGAGAATGAACCCGATACTGGCCTGAGGAATCGTGGCCTTATCCTTGAATTCGGGAGTGCCGGTCTGGGTGCCGGCCTCAGCCGTCAACCCGAGGGCCTTGACCAACATGACCGCGACTTCGAGGCGGGTGGTCGGCTCGTTCGGCTTGAACAGGCCGTTCTCACCCCAACTCAGGATGCCTTTCTCGACGGCCTCCTCGACGTAGCCGAGGGCCCAGGACGAGATCTTGTCCTTGTCCCCAAAAGTGAGGGTCGCTCCCGTCTTGGCCTTGGCCTCTGCCTCCAGGCCCATCACTCGGACGGCCATGGTGACCGCCTGTTCGTGGGTGACCGGGGCGTTGGGCTGGAACTTGCCGTCCGGCTGGCCGAGGACAACCCCCTTGAGGTTCATCTTCTCCATGAACAGGGCGGCCCAGGAGGCTTCGTCGGCGTCCTCGAATCTGGAACCGGCCGCTCCGGCCTGGCCGTGCTCGTTGCCCTTGGTTTCCTTCGGGGCCGCGGCCGCCATTCCGGCCGAGGCCAGGAGGGACAGCGTCAGGGCCAGGGCCAGGACGACCCGGCCGACGCGGTGGAGTCTGCTTCCTTTAGTCATCGTTTCTATCTCCCTTCCCTGTGCTTCGCGATATAAGACTACGACCCCTAGAGGCGGGGTTCGGGGGTGAAAAGCCGGACACCCGATGATTTCGAGTGTCCGGTTTCTGGTCAGGAGGCCCGCGCGGCCGCGTCCCGAGGGGGGACGGGCCAGTTCATGGCCGTATTTGGAGCTTGAGCGCCCGCCCGGCCCTGGCCCGCTCGAAGCCCTCGCGGATGGAGTCGAGGGGGAGAACGTCGGTGATGTAGAGCTCGGGATGGATGTCCCGCTTGAGGATCCGGGCGAGGGCCTCGTCGTTCTCCCGGCGGCTGTAAGCGTAGGAGCCCATCAGGACGATCTCATCGTAGTGGATGCGGTTGCCGTCGATGGTCAGCCAGGGGTCGCCCTTGGGCAGACCGCCGAAGGCCACCACGATGCCGGCCTTGCGAACAAGGTCGATCGCCTGGATGATGGCGGCGGGGGAGGGGTTGGCCGAGATGGCCAGATCGACCCCGCCCGGGCAGAGCCTGAAGACCTGTTCCCGGAACTCGGTTTGACGGGCGTTCAGGCAGGCGTCGAAGCCGAACCGCTCGGCCATGTTCAGGCGGTCTTCGGCCGTATCGGCCAGGAGGACCAGCCCGGCGCCGGCCGCCTTGGCCAGCTCACCGTGAAGGCAGCCGATGGGGCCGGCCCCGATGATCAACACCGCCTGGCCGGGCCGACGCGGGGTGATGGCCAGGGTGTGGACGCACGACGAGGCCGGTTCGACCAGGCTGGCCTCCTCCGGGGTCATTCCCGGCGGGAGCTTGCGGACCCAGCCTTTCGCCAGGGCGGTCTCGGGGACGACCATCAACTCGGCGAAGGCCCCGGGGAAGTGCTTCCCAAACTCCAGCTTGTTCTGGCAGATGTGCTCCAGGCCGTGCCGGCAGTAGCCACAGTCCCCACAATTGATGTCCTGGGCCGCCGTGACCACGTCTCCCGGGGAGAAGCCGGACCCCTCCGGCGCGCTGACGACCTGACCGGCGAACTCGTGCCCGAGGATGGTCCCCGGCTTGATGCTCGACGACCCGGACAGGTAGGTGCGAAGGTCCGAGCCGCAGATGTTGCAGCAGATGATCTTGAGGAGGAGATCGGCGGGCCCCGGGATGGGGTCGGGGACCGTCTCTACCTCGATCCGTCCGGGGCCATACCAGATTGCGGCTTTCACTGAAACACCATGCCCCTTCCTTGAGGGTGGGACTTTGTGCTGGTCTTATTCGGCGGGCCGGGCGCGGATTCCCCCCCGAGGGCGGCCCATGACCCTGACCGGTAAGGATTCGCCTTCAGGGCGAGAAGCCCGGGAAATTTATCACCGACAGCCCATTTATGCAGGTCAAATCGTGCCAGCGAGGAATCCTATGCCGGCCCAAGCCTTTCCTGTCAGGTTTCCTAACAAGAAGAAGCTTAAGGAGGCAAAAACTGTGGTTAATGCCGGCGACACCGCATTCCTTCTCATCAGCGCTGCATTGGTCTGCTTGATGACCCCCGGCTTGGCGTTCTTCTATGGTGGCCTGGTCCGCCGGAAGAACGTACTGACCATCATGATGCAGAGCTTCATCTCCATGGGTGTGGTCACGATCATCTGGTTCTTGGTCGGCTTCAGCCTGGCCTTCGGACCCGACGTCGGGGGAGTCATCGGGAACTTGAAGTACGCCTTCCTCAACGGCGTGGGCCTGGTCCCGAACCCGGCCTATGGCCCGACCATCCCATTCATCACCTTCTTCACCTTCCAGCAGATGTTCGCCATCATCACCCCGGCCCTCATCACCGGGGCTTTCGCCGATCGGGTCAACTTCAAGAGCTACCTGATCTTCTTGGTCTTTTGGAGTCTCTTGGTCTACATCCCCCTATCCCATTGGATCTGGGGCGGCGGGTTTTTGGCCAAGCTTGGAGTGATGGACTTCGCCGGCGGCCTGGTGGTCCACGTCAGCGCCGGGGTCGCCGCCTTGGCCTCGGTCTTCTTTGTCGGTAAGCGGGTCCTCAGACCCGGGGAGAACCTCGGCCCCCACAATATCACTTACGTGGCCTTGGGCACCGGCCTCCTGTGGTTCGGCTGGTTCGGGTTCAACGGGGGCAGCGCCCTGGCGGCCAACGGGGTTGCGGCCGCGGCTTGGGTCAACACGGACATCGCCGCCTCGGTGGCCATGGTCCTTTGGCTCTTCATCTCCTGGGTCCTCGAGGGCAAGCCGAGCTTCGTCGGAGCCCTGACGGGAGCAGTGGCCGGCCTGGCCACCATCACTCCGGCCGCCGGATACGTGGAGACCTGGGCGGCCGCCTCGATCGGCGCCATGGCCGCCATCATCTGCTATGGGGCCATCCGATTGCGGATGCGGTTTGGCTGGGATGACGCCCTCGACGTCTGGGGAGTCCACGGCGTCGGCGGCTTCATCGGAACCATCTTCGTCGGGGTCTTTGCCAGTAAGGCCATCAACACCATAAGTGGGCTGGTCTATGGCGACATTCGGCAGTTTCTCGTGCAGACCCTGGCGGCCGTGGTGGTCGCCGCCTACGCTCTTGGCATGACCTGGCTAATCATGAAGGTCATCAACTTCGTCAGCCCGATCCGGGTCGGCCAGATCGAGGAAGAGAAGGGCCTTGACGCGGCCATCCACGGCGAGACCGCCTATAGCTTCCAGGATTGAGACGGCCTGCCCGGGCGAGTCTCGGGAGCCTGGATCGACGATCGGCGACTGGAATGAAAACGGGCGACCCTCGCGGGTCGCCCGTTCGCACGGACGCCACTCAGAACTTCTTCACGTAGCCGTAAAGGATTTCGGGGCCGTTCTTGTTCTGATACTTGATGGTCAGGATGTCCCCGGACTTGAAGGACTTGGTTGTCTTGACCTTCAGTTCCTTCTCGTTCCCGGTCACGGTGGCCGTGCCGATCTTCTCGGTGCCGTTGTAGACATTGACGATCGTCCCGGCGACCCAGCCCGTCGTGGCCATGTCGGCGGGGACGAAGGTCACCGAGTCGGGAGTCGCGGCGGTCACTCCGGGCGGCTCGGGGAAGTACTTCAGACCGAGCATCACCTGGCTGCCGGGGTCATAGTTGCGGGTCTTCATCGTCTCGGCGAACTCGTCCTTGATCTTCTTCAGCTCATCGGGCTTCATCAGGAGGTCGACGGCGGTGGCCGACATGACCTTGACCGCCTGAACGACGGCCTTGAAGGCGGCCGGCAGGTTGGCCTGCTTGGCCAACTCGACCGAGTGCCCGGCGGTGCCCTGGGCGTAGTTGGCCATTGAGAAGTTGATGAAGGGCGCGTTCCAGCTGACGTCGCCCTCGTCCGACGAGCCATAACTCTGGCTTGGCTTGTCGGGGGCCGGCTTGAGCTCGGTGCTGAGGCCGGTCGGGAAGCCCAGGGACTTGGCGTCGGCCTGATCCTTTTCGGTGAAGGTCGGGACCCCGATCAGCTTGAGGTTCTCGTAGGCCAGAAGGGCGCCAGCCTTGTTGGGGATCTTGTTGTGAAGGGCCGAGACCAGTTCAATGTGGTAGGTGCAACCGGTGGCCAGGGCGGCCGCCTCGGCGCACCTGTCGACCTTGGCCGTCGTCTCGTTGACCATGCCGCGCTCCGGGGCGCGGATGAACCACTGGCTCTGGGCCAGGGACGGAACAACGTTGGGGGCTTCGCCGCCCTTGTTGATGATGTAGTGGATGCGGATCTCCTGCCAGAGATGCTCGCGGAGGAAGTTGACGGCGACGTCCATGATCTCTTGGGCGTCGAGGGCGCTGATCCCCTTCTCCGGCGCGGCCCCGGCGTGGGAGGACTTGCCGTAGAAGGTGTAGACCTTGAAGTCCATGGCCAGATTGGAGCCGAAGGGGACGGAGTTCTCCCCGGCGGCGTGGGTCCCGAAGAAGACGTCCACGCCCTTCAGGGCTCCCTGCCGGCCCATCCAGGCCTTGCCGTCGAAGTTCTCCTCGGCCGGCGTGCCGAAGACCTTGATCGTCCCGGGAAGCTGATAGGTTGACATCACATTCTTGAGAACGGCCGCGGTGGCGATGGCGCCGGCCGAATAGAGGTTGTGACCGCAGCCGTGGCCGGGAGCTCCAGGAACGTCCGGGGACAGGGAGGGGAGGGCGTCGTACTCGGCCAGGAGGCCGATGACCGGACCGCCCGTTCCGTAGCTCCAGGTACCGACAAAGGCTGTCGGGAACTGGGCGATGCCTCGGTCGACCGCGTAGCCGAGCTTCTCCAACTCACCCTCGAGGAAAGCGGCCGACTTGTATTCGCCAAGGCCGATCTCGGCGAACCCCCAGACCGTCTTGGCGACCTTCTCAACGAGCGAGGCGTAGGTGTCCGCCTGTGAAACCGCGAAGGATTTCTGCGGGGTCAAGGAGGACTGGGCGACGGAAGATGAGACCATGCCCATCAGGAAGAGGACGGCGACCAGCAGGGCCAGGGAGACCTTCAAAGCGCGTCTTCTCATTCCGGGAACCCCTCCTTGTGATTGGACTTCTTCGGTCGGTTCGCGGTGAGCCGGCCCGAGTTGATTGTAAGGGCGGGTTGCCCGAGGATTCTGTCCGATATGGTCATCTCGGTCAGACGCCCCCAGACGACAGGCTGGGGGCGGAAACGACAAGAAGGGGCAGCCCTCGGCGGGATGGAAGGACTACAGACCACCAGGCGTGGAATTGGCTAAGGCGGCCCGAAGGTCGGGCCGCCCTGACTTGGTTTCGCACGGGGGTTGAGAGATGAGACTTCGTGAGGCGGGAATCACCCTCGAATGGCAACTCGAAGGCGGGCGACTGAACGCCATCACCGACGTGCCGGGGGTCCTTGTGGGCCACGACGTCCTGGACGGCGACGGCGACCCGGCCGCCCGGACCGGGGTGACCGTAGTCCGGCCGCATCCGGGCAGCCTGTGGCAGGAACAGTGCCGGGCCGGCGTCTATGCTTTGAACGGGGCCGGGGAGATGGCCGGCTGGCTTCAAATTCAGGAGCACGGCTTGCTCCAGACACCCATCTGGTTGACCGGCACGGCCGGGGCCGGTCGGGTCTACGACGCGGCCTACGAATGGATGCTCGAGACCAACGACGACCTGGCCCGCGACGGGAGCTATCTCATCCCGTGCGTGTCCGAGACCTGCGACCATTTCCTCAACGACATCAGGCGTTATCGGGCCGGGCGGACCGAGGTCCGCCGGGCGCTTGAAGCGGCCAACGGCACGCTGCCGGCCGAGGGGGGCGTGGGAGCCGGCCGCGGGATGATCTGCTACGAGTTCAAGGGCGGCATCGGGACGGCCTCGCGGCGCATCCCGGAGAGCGACTACACCGTCGGCGCCCTGACCCTCTGCAATTTCGGACATCGCCAGGAGTTGACCATCGGCGGGGTCAGGGTCGGGGAGCGCCTGAAGGACGTGCCCAAACCCGGGTCGCCTCAACCGCCGAGCGGCGGTACGGGGGACGGGTCGATCGTCATGGTCATCGCCACCGACGCCCCCGTCCTCAGCCACGAGCTTCGCCGTCTGGCCAAGCGGGCCTCACTGGCGGTCATCCGGACGGGGTCGGTCGGGCACCACAACTCCGGCGACCTGTCCATCGCCTTCTCCACCGCCAACCTGGTCCCCAAAAACAGGCACGGCGCCGATTTGACGCCGCGGGAAATCGCCCCCCGACCCTTTGACGCCTGGCTTTTCACGGCGGCCATCGAAGCCACGGAGGAAGCCATCTTGAACGCCCTCTGCCAGGCGGAGACGACCACTGGGCAGGAGGGGCGGGTGGTCCATCGCCTGCCCGTCGACAGGCTTCGTGAGGAATTGGGGCGGGAGCGGCCGGCACTGGTCAGGGGATAGGGGAAAGGGGAAGGGCAGCGACACCGGAAGGACCGGACCGATGAACGATCAGGGAGGCAGCCAATGGCCGCCTCCCTCAAGGTTTCCGGCAGATTTCCGCTCGGTCTCCGCTAGGTTTCCGCTAGTCCTTGGGCGCCGGACAAGGCTCAAGGCCGGCCTCCCGCCAGGAATCGCTCCGGATCGAGGAAACCAGGGCACCGGCCGCGGCCAGGCAGGCCGCCACCAGGAAGGCCGCCCGGAGCCCGGAAGCGAAGGAGCCGGCCTCGCCGAGGGCGGCCAGGGTGGCCGTGCGCCGCCAGGTGAAGACGGCCGTGGCGATGGCCACCCCGAGGACCATCCCGACGTTGCGGACGGTGGCCAACACCCCGGAGCCGACGCCCAGCCGGTGCCGCGGGCAGCTACCCATCACGGTGCTGCTGTTGGGGGACATGAAGATGCCCACGCCGAGGCCGATGAAGGCGAAACGCCAGGCGATGGCCACCCCGGAGGAGCCGGGCGGCATCGTGTAGAGCAGCACATAACCCAAAGCGACCAGGCCCTGCCCGGCGGCGGAGAGCCAGCGCGTCCCGAAGCGGTCGGACAGGGAGCCGCTGAGCGGGGCGGTGAAGAGGACGATGGCCGGGGAGACGGTCAGGACCAGCCCGGCCTGTTGCGGCGAATACCTCAGGACTTGCTGAAGGTAGAAGGGCACCACGAAGATGGCCGACGACTGGGCGATGAAGTTCATCAGGGCCGAGAAGTTGGCGGCCGAAAAAGCCGGGTTCTTGAACAGGCTGAGGTCGAGCATCGGCTCGGGGACCCGTCGCTCCCACCAGATGAAGGCGACGAGGCCGACCGCGAAGACTCCGGTCAGGGCAAGGGTGCTCGGCGAGACCCATCCCCATTCCTCGCCGTAGCTGGCCGCCAGCAGCACGGCGCTGAGGGCGATGAACCCCAGGGTCGCGCCGGTCAGGTCGAAGCTCTGGCGTTTGTGCTCCGCGGCCTCGGGGATCACCCGCTGGATCAGGTACAAGCTGACCAGGCCGATGGGCAGGTTGATGAGGAAGATCGAATGCCAGCTGAAGACCATCAGGAGGAGGCCGCCGAGGGCCGGTCCGAGGGCCAGGCCCGCGGCGATGATCATCCCGTTGATTCCCAGGGCCCGCCCCCTTTCATAGGGCGGGAAGGTCGCGGTGATGATGGCCGACGACATGGCCATGAACATGCCGGCCCCCGCGGCCTGTACGGCCCGGGAGACGATGAGCCACCAGATGCTCGGGGAGAGGGCGCAGGCCGCCGACGCGACGGTGAAGATGGCCACGCCGAGAAGGAAGATGCGCTTATACCCGTACATGTCGCCGAGGCGGCCGTAGGTCAGGATGAGGCTGCCCAGGACCAGCAGGTAAGCCATGGAGACCCAACTGACGGTGCTCAGGTCGACCCGGAAGGCCGAGGCCAGCGTCGGCATGGCGACGTTGATGACGCTGCCGTCGATGGGACCCATCACACTTGCCACCATCACGGCGATGAGGATGGACCAACGTTTCGGGTTCGGGGCGCTGACCTGGTTTGGGGCGCGGGCGGAGCTTGGGGCTCGTTCCGGAAAAGGCATCAAATCGCTCCTTGTCGTTTGGCTCAGCTGGCCGCGGGCCGGCTATTTGCCCGGCCGCGAATTCGGGTCGGCGATATACTGCCCCAAGCGGACCATGGCCTCTTCGATGTTCTCCAGGGAGCTGGCGTAGGAGAAGCGGAGGAAGCCCTCGGCGCCGGGGCCGAAGTCAATCCCGGGGGTGGTGGCCACGCCGACTCGCTCGAGGATATCGAAGGCCAGGGCGTAGGAGTCGGGATGGATGTGGCTGGCGTTGGCCAGGACGTAGAAGGCGCCGGTCGGCTCGACGGTCACCCGGAGACCGATCTCCTTCAGCCGCCGCAGGATGTGCCGGCGCCGCTGGTCGTAGGCCTCGGCCATCCTGACCGTGTGCTCGGCGCAGTCGCGCAGGGCGACGATCCCGGCGTGCTGAGCGAAGGACGAGGCGCAGATGAACAGGTTCTGCTGCAGCTTCTGCATGGGCCGGACCAACTCCGGCGGGAGGATGACGTAACCCAGGCGCCAGCCGGTCATGGCGAAAGCCTTCGAGAAGCCGTTGATGACCACGGCGTGATCGGTGTACTCGAGGATGGTGTGTTCCTTCTCGCCGTAAACGAGGCCGTGATAGATCTCGTCCGAGACGACCAGGGGTCCGGCCTTGGTCAGCATGGCCAGGTCGTCCGGACCGAGGACGGTGCCGGTCGGGTTGGACGGCGAGTTGGCCAGAATGGCCACGGTCCGCGGGCTGATGGCCGACCGGAGGCCCTCCGGGGTGAACTTGAAGCCGCCCGCCTCGGACACCCGGACCCGCACCGGAACCCCCCCGGCGACCCGGATGGCGTTGGGGTAACAGGCGTAATGCGGGTCGGAGATGATGACCTCGTCACCGGTGTTGCAGATGGCCTGGAAGAGCAGCATCAGGAGGGGAGAGGTGCCGGAGGAGACGATGATCCGGTCGGGCGAGATGGCCACCCCGTACTTCCGCTGGTAGTGCCGAACGATCTCGTCGCGCAACTCGGGAATGCCCATGCTGTGGGTGTAGTGCGTATGGCCGGCGGCCAGGGCCTGCTGGGCGGCCTCGACGATGGGCGCCGGGGTGTCGAAGTCGGGCTCGCCGGCGGCCAGGTGGAGGATGCGACGCCCCTCACGCTCCATGGCCTTGGCCCGTTCGAGGACATCCATGGCGATGAACGGCGGGATGTCTCTGGCCAGAGCGGAAACGGGCGCTTTGGCGAATTCGTCTTGGCGGCGTTCGGTCGTCGTCGGTTGGTTCATGGTCGACAGCCTCCCATCGATACAAGGGCACACCAGACACTCTATTCAAGGTCGAATGGCCGGTTCCTGCGACGAGAAACAAGCCAAGTTCAGGGCGGAGCGGCGGACGATTGGCCGGGCGGCCAGGCTTGCCGGAAGGAAGAAAGGTTTGAAAAACCGCCGGTGGGGGAGGATTGCCACTTAGAAGCGAGAATCAGGTTCGGGGGTCCATCCCAACCATTTCCGACCTGGGCCGGGAGGTAAAGGCAATGAACGAAAGACTGATTTTCGCGGGACTTGGAGTAGTCCTGGCTCTCGTTTTCGTACTCCCATTCGTCTCCAAGAAGGTCGAACACAACCTCGAGGTCTTCCTGTTCATCATGGGCCTCAGCTCGTCCCTGATCTCCGGGGTGCTCGGGCTGGAGCTTGGGATCAAGGCGCTCAAAGAGCCGATCATGATCAGCGCCGCCGTCCTCGGCTTCGGGGTCGTCTTCAAGTTCCTCAAGGGCGGCGTCCAGGGGGCCATCGGGGCGATGGCCAACCGGATGTCGATCAAGATCTTCATGTTCCTTCTGGTCGTCGTCCTCGGACTGCTCTCCAGCCTGATTACGGCGATCATCGCCTCGCTTCTGCTGGTCGAGGTGATCAGCGCCCTGAAGCTGGACCGGAAGTCGGAGATCAGGCTGGTCATCGTGGCCTGCTTCAGCATCGGCCTGGGGGCCGCCCTGACTCCGGTCGGCGAGCCGCTGGCCACCATCGCCATCTCCAAGCTGGGCAAGGATTTCGGGTACCTGCTGCGGGCGCTCGGGCCTTACATCATTCCCGGCATCCTGGCCATGGGGGCTTTCGCGGCCCTCTACATCAAGCCGACGGCCATCGGGGGACAGGCGGCCGTCAGGACCACGCCGGCGCCGACGGCCAAGGAGCACTCTAAGGAAGAGCAGGAAGTCGAGGAGGCCGTGTCGGCCGGCTGGGTGCCGGAGGGGGCCCGCCAGTCGGAAGGGGCCCGCGAGTCGGAAGGCCAGGAGACCCTGGAGGCGCCCGAGGTTCAGGAGTCCTACGTCGAGGTCGTCGTGCGGGCCCTCAAGGTCTACCTGTTCGTGATGGCCCTGGTCCTCTTGGGCGAGGGGTTCAAGCCGGTCATCGACCGGTTCGTCATCGGGCTCCCGAGTGCCGTGCTCTACTGGTTGAACATGGTCTCGGCCATCCTCGACAACGCCACCCTGACCGCCGCCGAGATCAGCATCAAAATGAACGCGCTCCAGGTCAAGGCGGTCCTCATGGGGCTGCTGATCTCCGGTGGGATGCTGATTCCGGGCAACATCCCGAACATCATCTCCGCCGGGAAGCTGCGCATCGGCAGCCGCGAATGGGCGTCCCTGGGCGTTCCGCTGGGCTTGGCGGTGATGGCCATCTACTTCGCCATCCTGTTCATCTGAGGGTGAGGGGTACTTATGACGGATGACGCGCGGCTGCCAGTGGACGAGGGGTGGGTGCTCGAGCGGCTCGAGGACCTGATCAAGATCCCGTCCGTGAACCCCTCCTTGGTGCCGGGGGGCGAAGGCGAGGAGCGCATCGCCCGCTTCGTCGGCCAGGTGCTGGGGGACCTCGGGCTCAAGGTGACCTACCAGAAGCTGGGGCCCAAGCGGGCGAATGTGATCGGGGTGTTGAAGGGGAAGGGGGGGGCGGCCGGGCCCGCCGGCCGTGCCGGCAGCGGCCGGACGCTGCTCCTCAACGGTCACCTCGACACGGTCGGCGCCGCCGGGATGAAGATTGAGCCCTTCGCGCCGGCGCGGCGGGGGAACAAGGTCTATGGCCGCGGCGCTTTCGACATGAAGGGCGGGGTGGCGGCCATGCTCGGGGTGGCCAGGGCCATCGTCGCGTCCGGCGTCGCCTTGGCCGGCGACCTCATCCTGACCTTCGTCGCCGATGAGGAGTACGCCAGCATCGGAACGGAGAAGATCGCCCAGACCTACCGGGCCGACGCGGCCATCGTCTGTGAGCCCACCGGCCTCAATATCGGCGTCGTCCACAAGGGCTTCGCCTGGGTGCGGCTGGACGTCCAGGACAAGGCGGCCCATGGGAGCGAGTTCGGGCAGGGCGTCGACGCCATCACCAAGGCCGGCAAGTTCCTGGCCGCGATGGAGGCCTACGAAAAGCGGGTCCTGGCCAAGAAGGTGCATCCGAAGGTCGGGCGGCCCTCGGTTCACGCCTCGCTGATCAGCGGCGGCATCGAGCTCAGCACCTACCCCGACCACTGCCGGGTGGAGATTGAGCGCCGGACGATCCCCGGCGAGACCCGCCAGACCG
>DASXUT010000101.1 GCA_036504675.1 Bacillota bacterium
TCGGCACATGGCGAAGCGGGACCGATCGTGATAGGCCTCGGCCAACCGGCGGCTGTCGTCCAGAATGACTCCGGCCGGCTGGATGACCTCGTCCGGGGGCAGCCCGCCGGCGCTGCGCCCCAGGGACATGCTTCCCCGGCAGGGATGGAAGCGGATCCCCAGGGTCGCGGCCGCGTGAATCTGGGCGTCAATCAACCGTCCCGAAGCCCCGGCCGGAAAGACGTAGTGGTGATCGGACGAGGTCGTGCAGCCGGTCCGGAGCAGTTCGCCCAAGCCGACCAGGGCCCCCGCCTCGACCGCCGCCTCATCGAGCTCCCGCCAGACCTCGTAGAGCCGGACCAGCCAGGGAAAGAGCGGGATGTCCTGGGTGGCCGGGATGTTCCGGGTGAGGGTCTGGTAGAGGTGGTGGTGGGTGTTGACGAGCCCGGGGATGACGACCATCCCGCGGGCGTCGATGACTTCGTCGAAGGTCCGACCGGAAGCCGCGGCGGCCTCCCCGAGGCCGGTTCCGATGGCCGTGATGGCCGGCCCGTCGATGGCGATGTCGGCGTTCTTGAGGCGCCGGCCGGCGTCGTCGAGGGTGATCACCCAGGACGCGTTCTTGATGAGCAGGCTCAACGCGCGGACACCCCCGTGTAGGCCGCCTCCGGCGCGGTGAGGCGCTCGATGGCCTGCCGCACCAGCGCCCTGACCATCGCCAGCCGGTACTCGGCCGAGGCCCGGACGTCGTCCCGCGGGGCCACCTCACCGGCGGCCGCCCCGGCCGCTCGGTCGATGGTCGCCTCGTCGATGACCTGCCCGATCAGGGCTGCCTCGACCCCCCGCGCCCGGATGACCGATTGGTGCAGGTTGCCCAGGGCGACGGCCGCGCGGCGGCACCGGCGGGGGTCGCCCGGTTCCATCTCCAGACGCATGGCCACGCTGGCCACCGAGATGGCCATCGCCTTCCGCTGGGCGAACTTGATGTAGCCCGATCGCTCCGTCGGCGACTGGCCGGGGATGAGGATGTGCGTCAAGAGCTCATCCCGGCGCCGGTCGGCCGTACGGGCCCCGACAAAGAACTGGGTCATCTTCACCCGGCGTTCGCCGGCGGTCGACCGGAGGACCAGCTCGGCATCCAGGGCCATCAGGGCCGGGAGGGAGTCGCCGGCCCGGGAGCCGGTGATGCAGTTGCCGCCCACGGTCCCGAGGTTCCTTATCTGCGGGGAACCGACGGTCAAGCACCCCTCGGCCAGGAGTGGGACGTGCCTCAGAACGTCTGGTGAGGCCGCCGCCCGGGCGTGGGTGACCAGGGCGCCGAGGCGGACGGTCGGCTCGCCGTTGGCGCCCGCCGTGGCAACCGCGGCGCCGGCCGGCTCGAGTCCAATCCCTCGCAACTCATCCAGCCGCGAGATGTCGAGCACGCGGGGCGGGTTCTCGCGGCCGCTGCGGATGCGGAGATGGAGGTCGGTCCCGCCGGCCAGGACGGCCGTCTCCTGCCCATGCTGGGCCAGGAACTGGAGGGCGTCCGGCAGGCTGGTGGCGATGTGTAATTCGATCGGCTTCACTTTGACCCCCCCTGTCCGTTGAGGGCCCGCCAGACCCGTTCCGGGCCGGCCGGGAGCTGATCCAGGTCGGCCCCGACGGCGTCGCGGATGGCGTTGGCCACGGCCGGAGCGGTCGGGAGCATGACGTGCTCGCCGATGCCCTTGGCCCCGTATGGTCCGACCGGGTCGGGCCGCTCCACATTGACCGTCGTCAGCTCCGGCGGCATGTCGAGGACGGTTGGGATGAGGTACTCGCTGAAGTTGCGGGTCCAGACTCGCCCGTTATCGCGGAGTTTGAACTCCTCCATGACCGCGTAGCCGAGACCCATGATCAGCCCGCCGCCGACCTGTCCCTCGACCATCAGCGGGTTCATCACCTTGCCGACGTCGACGGCGGTGAATACCCGCTCGACGGCCACCGACCCGGTGGCCTGGTCGACGGCCACCTCGACGATCTGGGTGATGTATCCGTAACTGATGTGCGGGTTGCCGGCCCCGGTCTCGGGGTCGAGGTCGCTCGTCGGCCGGACGTCCTGGGTGTTGAAGGTGAATTCGGCTTCCACCACCCGCGCCTCCGGCGCGACCTGGCCGGAGTAGTCGCGGACCAAGTTCTCCCGTTTGAATTCGGCCTGCCGGCAGGCTTCCTGCACGGCCTTACCCGAGATGTAGGTGTGCCGCGAGGCCGAGGCGCTGCCGGCGTCGGGGGTCAGGCTGGTATCGACGGTGTTGTACTTGATCGCCTCAATCGGCAGCTTCAGCTCCTGAGCGGCGATCTGGACGAGGACGGTGTGAACCCCCATCCCCACCTCGGTGGCGGCCGTGAACAGCTCGGCCGAAACCGGATGGCCCTTCTCGTCGACGGTCAGGAGGACCCTGGCCGTCGAGCGGTCCTTGAACCCGAAGCTGTAGCCGATGTTCTTGAAGGCCGTGGCCACGCCGACGCCGCGGCGCCGTCCATCGGCCATCGCCGGCAACTCGGGCTTGACCCAGCTTCCGCCGACCGACTTCCAGCCGGCCGCCAAAGCCGCGCGGCGTAAGGTCTCCTTGACCGCCACCGCCGGCGGGACCGGACCCCCGGTGGGTTGGATCGAGCCCTCGTCCCATAGGTGGCGCAGGCGGAAGGAGATCGGGTCCTCCCCGAGGGCCCGGGCGAACTTGTCGATGTGCTGCTCATAGGCCACCGGCGGCTGGGCCGTCCCGAAGCCGCGCATGGCCATGGTCGGCGGGTTGTTGGTGTGGACGACGCAGGCGTCCACCGAGACGTTGGGGATGTCGTACGGCCCGGTGGCCACCGAAAGGGCCCCGGGGACGACGGCCTTTGAGGACGACGAGTAGGCCCCGGCGTCGGCGATGACCTCGATCTTGGCGGCGGTCAGCCGACCGCCCTTGGCTCCCCACCGGTAGCGCATGATCATCGCGTGGCGCTTGCCGTGGCAGCGGACCGACTCCTCGCGGGTCCAGACCATCTTCACCGGCCCGCGGGTCTTCCAGGCCGCCAGGGCGACGATGATCTGCAGCGAGACGTCTTCCCGCCCGCCGAAGGCGCCACCCATGTAGGGGACGACCTCCCGGACCTGATTGCGCCTCAGCCCGAGGGCGTGGGCGATCTGCCGGACGTCGTCATGCGGCCATTGCCCGGCGACCACCAGGGCCACCCGGCCCTCCTCGTCGATCCAGCCCAGGCCGGCCTCGGGCTGGAGGTAGGCATGCTCGACCAGGGGCACCCGGTACTCCGACTCGATGACCAGATCGGCCTCGGCCAGGGCCCGGTCGGCGTCGCCGTGGCGGATTTTCCACCGGCCCAAGACATTGGTCCCCAGCCGCGAATGGAGCACCGGGGCATCCGGGGCCATGGCCTTGATCGGATCGAGGACCAGGGGCAGGGGCTCGTAGGTCACCCTGACCAGGCCGGCCGCCTCGGCGGCGAGGTCCTCGGTGTCGGCGACGACGACGGCCACGGCTTCGCCCGTCCAGCGGACGAGGCCGTCGGCCAGGACCTGCTGGTCCGAGTCGATCAAGCCGTATTCATTGTGCGGAACGTCCCGGCTGGTGAGGACGGCGACCACGCCCGGCAGGGCGGCCGCCGCGGCCGTGTCGATGCCGGCGATCTTGGCGTGCGGTTCGCCGGCCCAAACCACCTTGGCGTGGCGCATCCCCGGCATCGCGAAGTCGCCCGGGTACTTGGCCTGGCCGGTGACCTTCTCGAGGGCATCGATCCGGAGGACCGAACGCCCGACGACTTCGGCCCCCGCCGAATGGCCGGAGGCGCTGTGTCCGCTCACCGCCCCTCACCCGCCTTCGCCGTCGACGCCTCGGCCCCCGCGGCCGCGGTCGCCCTGGTCGCGACCATCGTCCGGGCGGCGTCCTCCACGGCCTCAATGATCTGGTAATAGCCGGTGCACCGGCAGAGGTTGCCGGCCATGGCCTCGCGGATGGTCCGCCGATCGGGGTCGGGGTTCTTGTCGAGGAGGGCCTTGGCCGACATCAACATCCCCGGGGTGCAGTAGCCACACTGGACGGCGCCGTGCTTGATGAAGGATTCCTGGAGGGGATGCAACCGGCCGTCTTCGGCCAGCCCCTCGACGGTGGTGATGTGGCGTCCGTCGGCCTGGAAAGCCAGGATCATGCAGGAGTTGACGGCCTCGCCGTCGATGATCACCGTACACGTGCCGCAGTCACCGGCCGCGCAACCCTCCTTGGTCCCGGTCAGGCCCAGCTGGTCGCGAATGACTTCCAAAAGGCTCAGGCCCGTGCTCACTCGCAGGCGGTACGACTTCCCGTTGACGAAGAGTTCGATGTCCACCTCTTTCAGGTTCATCCGCCTCCCAAAAGGTCAGAGTCGATTGGTCGATGGATGGTCCGACGCGTGGTCAAAGAGCCGTCACGAAGGCTTGACTTCCACGAGACCGAGATCGGTCAACTTCAACTCTGGGACGACCGGCAGGGCCAGGAACGAAAGGGTCATGAAGGGGTCGTAGTCCTCCTTGACGCCGAGCTTGAAGGCCAGGCGCCGGAGGCGGGAAAGGGCCGCCTCGACCTCCTCCACCGGCTTCAACGACATCAGGCCGGCGATGGGCAGGGCCATCGTCCCCAGGATCCGGCCGCCCGAGACCACGGCCAGGCCGCCGCCCATCTCGGCCACGGCGACGACGGCCAGGAGCATGTCGTCATCGCCGGCTCCGGCGACGACGATGTTGTGCGAGTCGTGGGCGACCGAGGTCGCCAGGGCCCCCTCCCTCAGGCCGAAGCCAGAGATCAGGCCGACACCGACGTTGCCGGTGGCCCGGTGCCGCTCGACCACGGCCAGCTTGACCAGGTCGGCCGCGGGGTCGGCGACGAAGCAGCCGTCGCGCACGGGGGCCTTGACCTTAAGGTGCTTGGTGACAATCTGACCGGGGATCAGGCCGATGACGTCGGCCTCCGCTCCCCTGGCCGGGACACCCAGTTGCTCCGGCCTGGGCTCGGCCATCCGGACGGTGTCCGTGACCAGCTGGTCGCGGTAGTCGGGGATGTCGACGACCAGCTTGCCGCGGTCGGCCACCAGCCGCCCATCGTGATAGACCTGCAGCGGCCGGAAGCCCTCCAGGTCTTCGAGGACGAGGAAGTCGGCCCGGTAGCCGGGGGCGACCGCCCCCAGTTCGCCCAGGCCGAAGTACTCGGCCGTGTTGATGGTGGCCATCTGGATGGCCGTCACCGGGTCCAGCCCCTCCCCCACCGCCAGGCGCAAGAGGTAGTTGATGTGGCCTTCGTCGAGGAGGTCCTTCGGGTGGCGGTCGTCGGTCACAAAGAAGCAGCGGCGCGAGGTCTTCTCGTTGACCAGGGGCAGCAGGGCCTTGAGGTTCTTGGTCACCGACCCCTCCCTGATCATCAGATGCATGCCGCGGCGCAGTTTCTCCAGCCCCTCCTCGGCGGTGGTCGACTCGTGGTCCGAGCCGATGCCGGCCAGGATGTAAGCGTTCAGCTCCTTGCCGCCCAGACCCGGGGCATGCCCGTCGACAACCGCGTCGCTCAGGGCTTCGAGCTTGGCGACCATGTCCGGCCGCCGCCCGAGGACGGCCGGCACGTCCATCACCTCACCCAGCCCGAGGACGCGGGTGTAAGTGCGGAGGGCCACCAGGTCGGCGGCGGTGAGCCGGGCCCCGCTGGTCTCCAGGTTGGTCGCCGGGACACAGGACGGGAGCATGATGTGGACCCGCATCGGCAGGTGTTCGGTGGCCCCCAGCATGTAGTGGACCCCGGCCACCCCGCCGACGTTGGCGATCTCGTGCGGGTCGGCGACGACGGCGGTCGTCCCCAGCGGGACTACGGCCCTGGCGAACTGGGCCGGCGTGACCATCGAGCTCTCGAGGTGGACGTGCCCGTCAATCAGCCCGGGGCAGACGATCCGCCCGCGCAGGTCGACTTCCTTGAGCCCGTGGTAGTCGCCGGGGCCGATGACATAGCCGTCCTCGACGGCGAAGTCGGTCTTCAGAATCTCCCCGGTGAACACGTTGACCAGGCGGGCGTTCCTGAAGACGATCTCCGGACGGCGCTCTTCCAGACCGACTCCGACTAGATCGAGGTGCAAAGCGGACCCCTCCGTTCGAGGAAGCGGCCGGCACCGGGACGACCGAGGAATTGCCCGTCCCGATAGATCAGCCGTCCCCGGGCGATCGTCATCGTCACCCGTCCCCGGGCCTTGAGTCCTTCGAAGACCGTGTGGTCGCAACGCGAATGAAGCTCGCCGCGGGCCACCGTCCATTCCCCATCCGGGTCGACAATGGCCAGGTCGGCGTCGCTCCCCGGGGCCACCCTCCCCTTGCGGGGCCAGAGTCCGAAGAGCCGGGCCGGGTTGGCTGCCGTCAGCTCGACCACCCGTTCGAGGCTGAGCCGCCCCTGGGCGGCGCCGGTCAAGAGGGTCGCCAGGATCAGCTCGGTCCCGCCGATGCCGGCCGGAGCGCCGACGAAGGAGCGGGCGGCTGCGGCCTTCTGCCCCTCGTTGAACGGGCAGTGGTCGCTCGAGACGACCTGGACGCTTCCGTCGGCCAGGGCCGCCCAGAGGGCCGCCCGGTCCGCCTCGCCCCGGAGGGGTGGGTTCATCAAGAACCTATAGCCGTCGGGACGATTGTAGCCCTCGTCCGTCAAGAGCAGGTAGTGCGGACAGGTCTCGGCGAAGACCGTGCCGCCCGCCGCGCGGGCCCGCTTGATCTCGGCCAGGCCGGCCGCGGTCGATAGATGAAAGACGTAAAGCGGGGCCGAGGCCGCGTCGGCCAGACGGCAGGCCCGGGCGATAGCCTCGCTCTCGGCCCTGACCGGCCGGCTGGCGGCGAAGTCGGCCATGGTCGTCCGGGCGCCCCGCTGGAACTTGGCCTGGGTGGCCTCGATTGTCTCGTTGTCCTCGGCATGGACCCCGCCGAGCCCGCCAATCCTGGTCGTCTCGGAGAGGAGACGCGACAGGGTCTCGTCTGAGGCCATCAGGCCGCGGGTCCGGTAAGTCAGGTAGAGCTTGAAGCTGGAGACCCCGCGCACGGCCAGCTCGCCGGCTTCGTCGACGTGGCCCGGCTGGACGATCACCCCGTGCAGTCCGTAGTCGATGGCCGCCCGACCGGCCGCCTGGGCCATCCGGGCCGACAGGGCGGCGCCGGCGCTCTGCCCTGGCTCAGGCGTGGCGAAGTCGATGAAGGTGGTTACCCCGCCGCAGGCCGCCGAGATCGAGCCGGACTCGAAGTCGTCGGCCGTGGCCGCGTCACCTGAACCCAGGCCGAAGTGGACGTGGGCGTCGATGGCCCCGGGGAACACGAGCCGGCCGCCGGCGTCGACGACTTCACGGGCGCCGAGGCCGTCCCGCTCGCCGAGCCCATCCGGGCCCACGCTCCCCACCTCGACCACCGCGGCGATCTTCCCGCCGATGATCCCGACGTCGGCCCGGCGGCGGCCCTCCGGCCCGACGACCGTCCCGCCCCTAACCACCAAGTCGAAAGGCTTCATCCGCTCGCCCCCCTCGCCGGCCCAACGTTTGGCGGCTAGGGCCGGCCGCCCATGGTCAGGGCCATGACCGCCTTCTGGACGTGGAGTCGGTTCTCGGCCTGGTCGTAGACGACCGACTGCGGCCCGTCGATGACCTCGTCGGTGACCTCGACGTTACGGTCGGCCGGTAGCGGATGCATGTAGATGGCTTCCGGCGCGGCCAGCTTCATCCGCCTGGCGTCGCAGCACCAGCCGGGGTACTTCTTGATCAGGGCGAGGCCCTCTTCTTTGCTCTTCGTCGTCACCAGAGGACCCCAGCTCTTCGGGTAAACCACGTGGGCGCCCTTGAAGGCCTCGTCCATGTCGTGGACGATCTCGAACTTCGAGCCGGCCTTCCTGGCGTTCTCCTTAGCCTGTTTGACAATGTCCGGCATCAGCTCGAACTCCGGAGGGTGAGCCAGGGTGACGTCGAGCCCGAGGCGCGGGGCCATCAGGATCAGGCTTTGCGGGACCGAGATCGGCCGAACGTAGGCCGGGGCCGAGGTCCACGAGACGACGATCTTCCGGCCCCGCAGGTTCGTCCCGAAGTACTCCCGGATGGTCATCATGTCGGCCAAGATCTGGAACGGGTGATAGATGTCGCACTGCATGTTGAAGACCGGGACCCGGGAGTGTTTGGCCACGTCGTTGAGGTACTTGTTGCCTTCGCCGAGGACCGTGTGCCGGATGGCCAACCCATGCCCGTAACGGCTGAGGACGCAGGCGGTGTCCTTGGCGTTCTCACCGTGGGAGATTTGGAGCTTGTCGGGGGTCAGGTCGTGGGCGTGCCCGCCGAGCTGGGTCATCCCCGCTTCGAAGGAGTTCCGGGTCCGGGTCGAGTTGTCAAAGAAGATCATGAAGAGGGTCTTGTCCTCGAGCCACTTGGTCTTCTCGCCCAGGGCGAACCGACGCTTGAGGTCGTCGGCCGTCTCGAAGACATGCTTCAGTTCCTGGTCGTCGAAGTCCATGTCGGTGATGTAGTTCCGGCCCCGCAACATCGCTCTGCTCACGCCTTGGTCCCTCCTTGCGCCGGGTCCTTCAACGCCGCCGTGGCCGACGTCGGGAAGAGGGCGTACCACGCCGCCGCCTTGACCAGATCGTCGATCTTGACCCATTCCCGAACGGTGTGGGCGAGGACCTCGTTGCCGGGGGCGTAGCCGATGGTCGGCACGCCGTGCACGCCGGCCACGGTCACCCCGTCGGTGCTGAAGACCCACTTGCCCACGGACGGCTTGGTCCCAAAGAGGGCCTCGGCCGCTTTGACCCCGGCGGTCACGGCCGGGTGGTCCTCCGGCGTGACCCAGGTCCGGTACTCCTTGGGCTGCCTGGTCGGACAGCCCGTGTGGCTCCTGGTGTCGTAATCCAGCAGCGAGACCTCGGCCGCCGGCAGCCCGGGGAGCCCATCCCTGGGCGGGGTGGCCTCGGTCGCGGGCAGGCGCCGCAGTTCCTCGAGGGACGACTCGGGCGTCTCCCCCCAGGTCATCCGGCGATCAAGGCAGATCGTGCACTCATCGGGGACGACGCAGAGCGAACCCGACTTGGACTCGATCTTGGTCACGGCGATGGTCCCCTGTCCTAGGAACGCGTCGTCCTTCAGCTCTGAGGCCAGTTCCTGGATGCCCCTCAGGACCTCGCCCATCTTGTAGACGGCATTGACCCCGCGCTCAGGGGCGCTGCCGTGGCAGGCCCGGCCCTTGACGACGACCTTGATCTCGCAGCGGCCCCGATGGCCGCGGTAGATGGCCAGGTCGGTCGGCTCGCCGAGGACGGCCACGGCCGGTTTCTGCCCTTTCGCGGCCATCTCCTCGACGAACCTGCCGGCGGCCAGGCCGTCCGAATCCTCCTCCTGGACCGTCCCGACCACATAGAGCGTGTAGTCCTGGTCCAGCCCGAGCTCCTTGATGATCTTCCCGGCATAGACCATGCCGGCGACGGCCGGCTTCTCATCGACCGCCCCGAGGCCGAAGATCTTGCCGTCCTCGACCTTCCCCTTGAAGGGGTCGTAGGCCCAGGCCGACTGGTCGCCGAGGCCGACCGTGTCGACGTGGGCATCGTACATGATCACCGTGGGCCCATGGCCAACCCGGCCGACGGCGTTGCCGACGGTATCACGGTGGACCTCGTCGAACCCGACCTGGCGCATTTCGGCCAGGATCCGCTCGACCACCGGCCCCTCCTGGCAACTGAAGCTGGGGATGGCGATCAGGTCCCGCAGGAACTGGGCGACCTCGGCGCGGTGGCCTTCCGCCCGGTGAAGGATCTCCTGCTCGAGCAAGTGCGACTCCTCCTAAGACTGTGAATTCCTGGCCTCGGCCCGCCGGAAGACCCGCCGCGGCCGCCCGCGCGTCCCCGCGCTCTCCTGCCCCACCTCGACGACGTGGGCCCGGTCGAGCAGCTTCTTGATCACCCGATGGGCGGTGCGGAGGCCGATGTGCAGTCGCTGGGCCAGGTCCCGGGCGGTGAACTCGCCCGGCAACTCGTCCAGGGCGGCCATCACCCGCTGCAGCGAGGCCACCGCCGTGCCCATCTCCTCGGCCATCTCCAAGAGGGCGGGGTCGGTGTTGCGGACTCCATAGGCCAGAGAGTCATGGCCCAGCGGTCCGATGAGCCGCCGGTCCTCAGTCATCACGAAGCAGTTGTTGACCCCCCGCCGCAGAGCTTCGTCGAGGGCCGCCTTGGCGTTGTCGCCGGCCTCGCCGGCCGTGGCCCCGAGGCCGACCCCGAAGCTCATCGCCAGGCCGGCCGGTCCCAGCTTGTCGACTAATGGGAAGTGTCCGTAGAAGCCGGTGGCCTTCTCGAAGCGGGCCCGGGTGGCAAAGAACTGGAAGTCGTGGCCCCCCGAGTCGATCAGTTGGCCGTCGAACTCCTCAACCTGTGATAGCAGGAGATCGTAGGCCTTCAGGCGCAGCCGCTGAAGCCTGATGGACGAGGCGGTGTCGGCCGACCCGTTACCGTAGCCGTTGCCGT
>DASXUT010000102.1 GCA_036504675.1 Bacillota bacterium
CGTCTTCAATCGTTCTACAGTAAACTCGCTAACAAGCCCCGGGCGGACGGCAAGCCCGGGCTCCTGTCGCCAACGACCGTCCGCTACACATACTCCGTCCTGAACATCGCCCTGAGGAGGGCCGTCCGGCTTGCCCTGATCCCGCGTAACCCGGCCGACGGCACCGACCCACCCAAGGCCGCGAAGACCGAGCAGCGGGCCTTCACGGACGACGAGGCCCGACGGTTCCTCAAGAGCGTCAAGGATGACCGTCTGTCGGCCCTGTACTGGCTGGCCCTGGCCCTCGGCCTCCGGCGCGGCGAACTCCTTGGCCTCAGGTGGCAGGACCTGGACCTCGACAAGGCCCTTCTCCACGTGCGGCAGTCCCTGGTGGCCGTCAAGGGCCGGCCGGTCATCCAGGCGCCAAAGACCGACCGTGGCCGACGGACGCTCGAACTGACCCCGCAGCTCGTGGCGATCATCAAGCGCTACCGGGTCCAGCAGGCCAAGGCGAAGCTGTTTTTCGGCGAGGAGTACAAGGACCACGGCCTGGTCTTCCCGACCGAGTTCGGGGAGGCCATGGCCCCACGGTCGCTGACCCGCCAGTTCGAGAGGCGCTTGGAAAAAGCCGGGCTCCCCCGGATCCGCTTCCACGACCTCAGGCATACCTTCGCCTCCTTGGCTTTCCCGGACACAGACTTGAAGACGGTCAGCGCGATCCTCGGCCACGACGACATTTCGACGACCGCCGACATCTACTCTCACGTCCTCCACGGTCACCAGCGCCGGGCGATCAAGAAGGTCGTGAAACAGATTACTTCGGGACCCGATGATTAGCAAATGGTTAGCAGCCGGCCTCGGAAAAGGGAAACAACGGAAAAAGCGAGCCTCGCAAACCACCGCGAAGCTCGCTTTTCTTTGTCGGAGTGGTGAGACTCGAACTCACGGCCTCCTGAACCCCATTCAGGCGCGCTACCAAACTGCGCTACACCCCGATTAGAACCAGAACACAAGCAATTATACACCATGGCAGGGCAAAAGACAACGCGGCCAGACGGTCGCGCGCCATCGGCGTTCAGTCGTCAGGCCACTCTCATTCGAACACGACTCCGCGCTCGGCGATACCGCTGACGTAGGCCACTGCCTGGTGACCGGCTCGGCCAAAAGCCTCGACCATCGCCCGGCCGACCTTCCCGCCATCGTCACCGCCGCCCGTTTCCACGATGGCCAGCACCGAGGGGCCGGCCCCGCTCAAGGCAGCGCCCGCCGCGCCCGCCGCAATGGCCGCCTCAATCACGCCGCTGAGATAGGCGAAAGCCTTGGCCCGGTATGGCTGGTGCAGGCGGTCGGCCATCCCTTGCCGCACCGCCCTGGCATCCCCGAGCAGCAACCCGGCAACGAGAGTCGCCGTCCGACCAATATTGAAGACCGCGTCGGTCATCGACACCGATGACGGCAGGAGCGAGCGGGCCTCGTCAGTCGAGAAGGCGAAGTCGGGCACGGCGACGACGGCGCCGAAGGAGGTCGCGGCCTGACAGCGCCGGACGAAGACCCCCCCGTACGGGGCCGAGGTCGAGATGGTCAGGCCGCCGTGGAAAGCCGCGGCCACGTTGTCCGGATGGCCCTCGATTCCCGTAGCCAGCGCGACCAGGGTCTCGTCGTCGAGGGACTTCTTGGTCAACGACCCGCTGGGCGAGGCCGCAGCCGCCGCCTCGTTCGCGGCCGGCGCCTCTTCGGCCTCGAGCGCCTGGACCAAGGCCCTTCCCAGGCAGGCCCCGGCGACGATGGCCGCCGCGCTGCTTCCCAACCCGCAGCCGCAGGGGATGGCGTTGTCGATCTCCATCCGGACCGGCGGGCAATCCCGACCCAGGTAATCAAGGACTCGCTTGAAAGCCCGGTAGACCAGGTTGTCCGGGCCGGACGAGATGGCCGGAGCGCCGGCCCCCCGCACTTCGATGGTCAGCGCCGGCTGTCCCGGACCGGCGACCTCGACGGCGAATGAGTCCCGGATGTCCAGGGCGATTCCCAGGCAATCGAAACCCGGTCCCAGGTTGGCCGACGAAGCCGGGACGGTTATCCGGAAGAACCGCCCGGCGCTGTCCGCGGACGCAACCTTGCGATCATCGGCCTCGGCGCTCACCGTCCCACTTCCCCGCCGTCCATTCCGAAGGCGACCTCCTCGACCAGGTCGAGATCGGCCCGGACCGGTTCCGGCGCGATCGAGACCCGCCTCGCCCGGTTCGGGTCTTTCAACCCGTTTCCGGTTAGGATGCAGACAACGGCCGCGCCTGTGCCGACATGAGCCTCGCTGAACCCGCCCTCCCGGGCCAGCTTGGCCAAACCGGCCAAGGTGACCGCGGAGGCCGGCTCACAGAAGACTCCTTCGAGCCGGGCCAGCAGGCGATAGGCAACGACGATCTCCTCGTCGCTGACCGCCGTAAACTGCCCGTCCGATTCGGCCACCGCCGAGCGGGCCCCGTCCCAACTGGCCGGGTGACCGATGCGAATGGCCGTGGCGATGGTTTTCGGGCGGTCGACGAACCTCCCCGACAGGAACGGCGCCGCCCCTTCAGCTTGGAATCCGAGCATCCTCGGCCGCCCGGTGCCGACGGTCGCCGCGGCTTCCTTGAAACCGCGCCAGTAGGCGGTGATGTTCCCGGCGTTGCCGACCGGGATGGCCAGGAATTCCGGGGCCCGACCGAGCTGTTCGACGATCTCGAAGGCTCCGGTCTTCTGTCCCTCCAGGCGATAGGGGTTGATCGAGTTGACCACGGCGATTTCCGGGTGCCGGGCGCAGAGTCCGCGGACGAGCTCCAGGGCGACGTCGAAGTTGCCCTCCACGGCCAGGACCCGAGCCCCATAGATCAGGGCTTGGGCCAACTTGCCCGAGGCTACCGCACCCTTGGGGATGACCACCAGACAGGCCAACCCGGCCCGGGCCGCATAAGCGGCCGCCGAGGCCGAAGTGTTCCCGGTCGAGGCGCAGATGACCCCCTTGGCCCCCGCTTCCACGGCCTTAGAGACGGCCATGGTCATCCCCCGGTCCTTGAACGAGGCGGTCGGGTTGAGACCCTCGAACTTGAGATATAGGGCGGGCCGGGGGTCGGGCCCGAAGACGGCTTTGGCCAGTCGTGGAGCCGGGATCAGCGGGGTGTTGCCCTCGTTGAGAGTCACTACCGGCGTCTTGTCGCTGACCGGCAGGAATCGCCGATAGGCGGCGATTACTCCGGGCCAAGCTCCTTGCCGGCTACTTTCCGAGGCCAGGGTTGGTTTCACGTCGACGACCACGCTCCGATCAAAGGGGCCGGCGGCTCGCGGCCCGCCCCTGCCTAGAGTTTTCTCATTAATACTCCCCTCATGCCCGGCTCTCCTGCCCGACATGAAAAGAACTCCCACCCCTCGGCGAGGCGGGAATTCTTCGTAAACCTTGGGACCGCTGTTGACTGGACAGCCGGTTCAGCGATTACCGCGCCACGGCTTCCTTCAGGTTCTTGCCAGGCTTGAAGGCCGGGACCTTGCGGGCGCCAATCTTGATCTGCTTGCCCGTCTGAGGGTTGCGGCCCATCCGCGCGGCGCGCTTCCGGACGTCGAACGTCCCAAAGCCGACCATGGACACCTTGTGACCACCCTTGAGGGAGTCGGTGATGGCCTTGAAGACCGCGTCAACGGCCTTGCCGGCGTCCTTCTTCGTGAGGCCGGTCTTGGAAGCTACCTTGTCGACGAGTTCTGCCTTTGTCAACAGTTGTCACCTCCTTTTACTGTGTGTAACTCAGGAACCCAAATCGCTTGAAACCTTGGCCCTAGGCAATTCTGCCTGTTTTGCTATTCGCTACCACCGCACAGACTCCTTCTTCTTTCGTTGTTGATGTCGAAAAAAATAAGAGACGTCGGCCTTCCGGCCGACGTCTTACTGTTGAAACCCGTTCCTGCTGCGGTTCTACCTGACTGTTTACGGCGGGCACGTGTCTCAGATGATGATGCAGAGCAGTCCGCCGCTGCCTTCGTTGACGATCCTCTGGATGGTCTCCTGTAGCTTTTGCTGCGCGTTCTCGGGCATCTGGAAGAGCTTGTTCTGAATGCCCTCGCGGACGAGGTCGTGCATGGACTTGCCGAACATGTCGGACTGCCAGATCTTCTTGGGGTCCCCCTCGAACTCGCGGAGGAGGAACTTGACCATTTCTTCGCCCTGCTTCTCCGTGCCGATGATCGGAGTGACCTCGGTCTCCACGTCGGCCCGGATGAAGTGCAACGAAGGCGCGCTGGCCTTGAGTTTGACGCCGAAGTGGTTCCCCTGCTTGATCATCTCGGGTTCCTCGAAGATCATGTCCTGGAGCCGCGGAGAGACCATCCCGTAGCCGGTCTCGCGGACGTCCTTGAGCGCCTCGGCGATGACGTCGTACTCCTTCTTGGCAAAGGCCAGTTCCTTCATCGCTTTGACCAGGTCGGCCTCGTTCTTGAGGGAGTATGCGCTCATCTCCTCGAGGACCTGGTAGAACAGTTCGCCCTTGGCCCGCAGGTCGACGGTGGCCACGCCGGTCCCCATGTCCATGTTTCGCAGGCTGACGTCGGAGACGAAGTCGAATCCGGACAACTTCTCGATGGCCCCGTCCACGTCGCGCAGCCGGCGGACGCCCTGGACCGCCTCGGCCACACCCTCTTCGAACTTGACCCTGAGCCAGTGCTTGGGTTCGAGTTCCTCGACCCAGGCGGGGAGGTTGATGTTGACCTCCTTCACCGGAAACTCGTAGAGGACCTGCTCCATCAGGGTCTGGACGTCGTCGACGGTCATCTGGGCTGCGTCCACCGGGATCACCGGCACGTCGTACTTCGCCGAAAGCCGCTCAGAGAGCTCCTGGGCCTCCTTCTCCAGCGGCCTGACGCTGTTGAGGACAATGACGAAGGGTTTGCCGAGCTCCTTCAGTTCCCTGATGACTCGCTCCTCGGCGTCCACGTAAGCGTCGCGCGCAATATCGGTGATGCTACCGTCGGTCGTGACCACCAGACCCATCGTCGAGTGCTCGGAGATCACCTTGCGGGTGCCGATCTCGGCCGCTTCCTCGAAGGGGATCTCATACTCGAACCATGGGGTCATGACCATCCGCGGGCCGCCCTGCTCTTCATACCCGACCGCCCCGGGAACGCTGAAGCCGACGCAGTCGACCAAGCGGACCCTCATCTTCAGGCTGTCCTTGAGGGTGATCTCAACGGCCTCCGCCGGGATGAACTTCGGTTCGGTGGTCATGATCATCCGGCCGGTCCCCGCCTGCGGAAGCTCGTCCTTCGCCTGCTCGCGGGCATATGGGTCCTTGATGTTGGGCAGGACGAGGAGTTCCATGAAGCGTTTGATGAAGGTCGACTTCCCCGTCCGGACTGGACCGACGACACCCATGTAGATGTCCCCGCCCGTCCGTTCGGCGATATCCTTGAAGATATCGAACTTCTCCACCCTTCTCCCTCCCTCGGTTTCGTGTGGGGTCGTCTCTGCTCCATGTATATGTGGGGCCTCCGGAGTGATTACCAGAATTGGCATCAAAAAACGGGCCAACCCCGGGCCCGCGAAGCACCTGGGGTTGGCTCCATGAGTCTATCAAGCGGCCTGGTGCGGCACGGCCTTGGGCCGCCACCACCGTGACGCCCTCAGGGCGTCCAGTCCAGCGGGCTAGGGGTCACTTCTTCCATCTCGTGCCGGCGGCCCCTGCTCATCAGGGCGGAGACCGCGTCGGCCGGGGGTTTGCGGTGGAAGAGTACCTCCACCACTTGTTCGGCGATGGGCAACTCGATCCCGCTCCGGCGGCCAAGAGCGCCGGCCACGCGGGCCGCGCGGACGCCCTCGACGACCATCGGCGACGAACCGAGGACGGCCTCGACGGCCTCGCCCCGGCCCAGCCTGACGCCGGTCTGGCGGTTGCGCGAGAGATCGCCGGTGCAGGTCAGGAAGAGGTCGCCGAGGCCGGCCAACCCGGCGAAGGTCATCGGCCGGGCGCCGAGGGCCACCCCGAGCCGGGTCATCTCGGCCAGGGCCCTGGTGACCACGGCCGCCCGAGTATTGTGGCCGAGCCCCAGGCCGTCGGCGATGCCGGCGGCGATGGCGTAGACGTTCTTCAAGGCCCCACCGAGTTCCACGCCGACCACATCGGGGTGAGTGTACACCCGAAAATGGGCGTTCATCAGCACGTCCTGGGCCTCCTCGGCCGTCTCCCGGCTGGAGGAGGCGACGACGGTGGCCGCCGGCATACGCCTAGCGACCTCGGCCGAGAAGTTTGGGCCCGACAGGATGGTCAGGCGGGCGGCCTTCTTCCCCATCTCCTCCTGAATGACCTGGCTCATCCGGGCGTTGGTGTCAACCTCGAGCCCTTTCGTCGCGCTGACCACGATGGCCCCGTCAGGGCAGGGGCCGGCGGCCCGCCTGACAACCTCCCGCAGCCCGTGCGAAGGCACTGCCAGAACGACCATTCTCGCCCCGCCGAGGGCCTCGGCGAGGTCCTCGACGAGCGTCAGGGTGGGGTCCAGAGCCACGCCTGGAAGGTAGGTCCGGTTCTCCCCGATTCGGCGAAGCTCGGCGGCGAACTCGGCCCGCCTGGCCCACAGCTTCACCCGATGCCCGTTTTCGGCCAGTAAAAGGGCGAGGGCCGTGCCCCAGCCGCCGGCCCCCAGGACGGTCGCATCGTAACTGAAGTAGCTCAAGTCGGTTCGACCTCCGAAGCTAACGCCGTTGGCCCGGGCGCTGTCCGACCCGGGACTCCTGACCGGCCAGGAGTCTCGTGATGTTGGCCTTGTGCCGGTAGATGATGAAGACCGCGCCGACGACCCCGAAGACCTTCTCGGGCAAGGCCGACGGGGCGATCAGCACGTAGATGCCCGTGGCCAGGGCCCCGAGGATCGACCCCAGGGAGACGTAGCGGGTCAGGGCGACGGCGACCACGAAGGCGCCCAGGCCCGCCAGCAGATAGCGGGGGATCAGCATGATGGCCACCCCGGCGCTGGTGGCCACGCCCTTGCCGCCCTTGAACCCGAGGAAGACCGACCAGTTGTGTCCGGCAATGGCGGCCAGACCGGCAAGCATCCCGGCCCAGGCCGGGTCGACCCCGGCGGCCAGATGGCGGGCCAGGTAGACCGGGGCAGCACCTTTCGCCGCATCCAGTAATAGGACCGGCGCGGCCGCCCTGGCCCCAATCACCCTCAAAACGTTGGTGGCGCCGATGTTCCCACTGCCGTGCTTCCTGACGTCCACGCCCAGGAGGCGACCGGCGATGAAGCCGAAGGGAACGGCGCCAATCAGATAGCCCAGTATAAGGGAAACCACCAAGCGGTCCATTGACCCCTCCTACTTTCTCTCCTTGGCGACCAGTCGAATCGGGGTCCCGTCGAAACCGTAGGCCTCCCTCAGCCGGTTCTCCAGGTATCGGCGATAGGTGTAATAAAGCAGGTCTGGATCGTTGACGAAGAGGAGGAAGGTCGGCGGACGCGTGCCACCCTGCGTGGCGTAGTAGATCTTCAGTCGCTTCCCCCGTTCCGCGGGAGGCGGGCTGACGGTGACGGCGTCCCTCAGCAGCCGGTTCAGGTCGGGAGTGGGGATCTTCCGGGAATACTCCCCGGCCACCCGATCGACCGTCTCCAGGATCTTAGGCACTCGCTGCCCGGTGCGGGCCGAAATCATCAGGATCGGCGAATAGCTCATGAACGGCAGGCCCCACCGCACCCCGTCGACAAAGGCCTTGACGCCCTCGTCCGACTTGTCCTCAAAGAGATCCCACTTGTTGATGACGACGATCGATGCCCGCCCGGCTTCGAAGACATAGCCGGCGATCTTCTTGTCCTGCTCGGTCAGGCCCTCGACGGCGTCGATCAGGATCAGGGCGACGTCCGCCCGATCGACCGCCCGGAGGGCCCTGATCACGCCGTACCGTTCGACGGGGTGCTCGATGCGCCCCTTCCGCCGCATCCCGGCGGTGTCGATGAAGATGTATCGGCTGCCCCCGCGGACCACTCCGACATCGATGGCGTCGCGGGTCGTCCCCGGGATGTCCGAGACGATCACCCGCTCTTCCCCGAGGATCGCGTTGACCAGGGACGACTTGCCGACGTTGGGGCGGCCGACGACGGCGACCCTGTTGACGGATTCGTCGCCTGCTTCAGCTTCTCCTTCTGGCAAGAGGGTCAGGATCCGATCCAGGAGGTCGCCGATGCCCAGGCCGTGAGCGGCCGAGACGGCCATCGGGTCGCCGAGGCCGAGGCCGAGGCCGTAGAACTCGTAGAGGTTCTTCATCTGCGCGGGATCATCGACCTTGTTGACCACCACGATGACCTGACGAGGCCCGGCCCGGCGCAGTTCCTCGGCGACTTCCTGATCGGCCGGAAGGAGGCCCTCGCGGCCGTTGACGACCATCAGGACGACGTCGGCCTCCTGAATGGCCAGTTGGGCCTGGCGGCGGGTCAGATCGTGGATTCCATGGTCGGCGGTCACCTCGATGCCGCCCGTGTCGACCAGCGTGAAACCGCGGCCCGACCACTCGGCCGTGGCGTAGATGCGGTCCCGGGTGACCCCCGGCTCGCTCTCGACGATCGCCAGCCTCTGTTGTAAGAGGCGATTGAAAAGGGCCGACTTCCCGACGTTGGGCCGACCGACGATGGCGACGACTGGATTCATGCTGTGGCCCCCTCTCCGATGACCGCCCGGGCGAAGGTGTCCCCTCGGGCCTCGACCACCTTCACCGGACGTCCGATGCTGCCCGCCAGGTCCTCAGGGGTCAGGTCGTCGAGGAAACGTCCGTCCTCTTCGCGCACGGCCGCAGCCGGCACGAGGACCTCATCGCCCAGCCTGTCCGGGCCGGCCGCGGCCAGGGTCGCTCCGATGTCCCGGCCGCTGAGGAGCCCGGCGACGGTGACCGCCGGGCCGAAGAACTGATTGGTCACCCGAAGGACATCGACCCGCAGCCCATCGATGGTTTCCGACAACTGGCCCGCCGCCCGGTTGATGACGTCGAAGGCCGAGGCACCGGTGACCACCGTCACCCTCCGCGGGGCGACCCTGGCCGGCCAGCGCCGCTTGCTCCGGCGAAAATCGTCGAGGAACCGTCGGATCAGGCCGATGCCGTTCTCGAGCTGGGGGAACCCGGCATACTCTCGCTTCGCCGGGACGGTTCGGCCGGCCAAGACGTAGAATTCGTCGGCCAGGAAGAGAAGGTCGGTGATGCCCCTCTCGGCCAGCCGCCGACGCCAGGCGCCGACCTGGGCGATGACCTCGGCGGCCTGCTCTCGGGTGACGGGATGAATGAAGGGTAGGCCCTCCCGGTGGGCGGTCAGTCCGACCGGGACCACGCCGACCGAGGCCACCCCCGGCCACAAAGCAGCGAGGTCTTCGACGGTTCGGTTGAGGACCTCCCCGTCGTTCAACCCCGGACACAGGACGATCTGAGTGTGAAGGGCGATCCCTCCGCCGACCAGGCGCCTGAGCTGCCCAAGCACGTCGCCGGCCAACGCGGCCCGCATCAGGCGCCGGCGGGCGGCCGGGTCGGTGGCGTGGACCGAGACGTACAGGGGGGACAGCCGAAGCCGGACGATCCGATCCAGGTCCTCCGCGGTGAGGTTGGACAGGGTGATGAAATTGCCGTGGAGGAAGGACAGGCGATAGTCGTCATCGCGCAGGTAAAGGCTGGGGCGAAGGCCCTTGGGCATCTGCTCGAGGAAGCAGAAGACGCAGCGGTTGCGGCAACGACGGAGGCCATCGAAAAGGGGATCGTCGAAATCGATCCCCAACGCCCGGCCCGGGACCCGCTCGAGATCGACGACCCACTCCTCCCCGTTGGACTTGATCACCCGCAGGGTCAGCTCATCCTGGGCCGCCTGGTAATAGTAGTCGATCAGGTCACCGAGCGGCTGTCCATCAATCTCCACGATCCGGTCGCCGGGGACGATCCCCACCTCAGCCGCCGGGCTGCCGGGTTCGACGCCGGACACGATTCCCCCACGTCTCACGCTCAGGTCCTCCGCCGACGGCCCCTGGGCCCCGGCCACTCTATTATTCACCGGGGCCGCCCTCCCCGTCAAGCAGGCCCCGGGCCACCCCCGGGGAACGGCCCCAGACCTCGCCCCGGGTCCGCCGCGCTAGCTGGACCAGGTGCCCATAGTTGCGCCTCACCCCGATGAGGGTCAAGGGCCGCCCCAGGCCGATCAGGCCGAGGCGGCGCGACAGGACTCCCCCGGCTTTGGTCCAGTTGCCGACGTGAACGAGGCTGTCTCGGAGGATCATCGCCTCGCCCGGCAGACCGTAGAGGTCCAGGACGCTACGCATCGTCCGGGTCAGGAAGTCCTTGCCCCCGGCCAGGCCGATGGCGTAAATCTCGTGACCTCGGGCGTCCCGCCCGACGAAGATGGGCGTGCCAAGCTCATGCCGGTCGATTCGGTCGTAGAAGGTCAGGGCGGCGATCTCACCACTCTCGGCCATCCGCGCCTCGGGGAGGATCCCGAGGTGGAGGGCGGCGGCGACGATCGACGAATGGGCGCTGCCGAAACAGTGGTAGAACACCTTCGGCCGGCCGTCCGCGGCGACCCTTTGAGGGTTCATCCCGGTGGCCGTGACCAACCGCCCGGCCGCCCTGGCCCGAGCCTCCCGCACAATCCGGGAGATCGTCCGAAAGGCCGAGGCGGTGCCGATCTCGACCACCGGCCGTCCGAAAGACGGCAAGAGCATTCCCCGCGAGACGAAGCCGCCCAGCTTCATCAAGACGTTGACGCTCGACAGGACATTGACCAAGAGAAGGCCGGCCGGGTCCTGGCCGTAGACCTCGGCCACCCCACGCACGACCCGCTCGGCAATCTGCGGCATGAAGCGCCGTCCCAGGACGTGGACCTCGTTCCCCTGGGCGTCGATCCCAGCGAAGTAGATCCGCCCGTGGTCGGCCCGGACCATTCGGTCATAGAACGGCAGTCCTTCCAGCTCGGCCGAGGTCGGCGGGCGGTCGGAATCGAGCAGTCCTAAATGAATGGCGGCTGCCGTCACTGAGGAGTGAGCGCCGCCATAGCAATGGTAGATGATTTTCACCGGCCTCTTGCCGTCAGGGCCCGCCTTCGCCGCTCAGGATCGCCCCCGGTCGTCTCTCGGTTCGGAATCCCGTCCCCCCCGATCGCGATGTCCGCCCGTCCGTGAAGAGTCCTTGGTCTCTTCGTTCTGCTCCTTGGTGTCTTCGTGCCGGCCGGTGGCCATCCAGACCTCGTCGCCGCCCTTGCCCACCGTCCGCTTGTCCCGCTCCCCTTTGTGCTTCTCTCCCACCTTTCGCCCCTCCCTTCCGTTCAAGTAGCCGGCCAATTCGGTCGAGCGAAGCCGCCGCAGCCGCTCCCAGGCCTGGCTGAACCCACCGCTGGCGATGATCAGGTAGCCCGCGGCGAGGAGCAGGATGCCCGCCACGATGGTCAGGATGGCCCGGGTCGCCCCGCGGTTCTGGCCGCCGATTCCGAGGGCTCCCGACGGTCCGGCGGTACCCACCACCTTCGGCACGTCGTCGGCCAAGAGGGCCACGCCCCGTTCGGCTTCGGCCTTCATGTTGTCTTCAGCGCCCACTTCGATCAAAAGGGCCCGCGGGGACAGATCCTGATTGTAGCGGCCCTGCCCGAAATAGATCGCTCGGACCAGCCCCGGATGGCTCTGGTCGGCCACCGCCTTCAGCTGCTTCGCGAAGGCCAGGTTGGCCTGCATGTTCGGGTTCTGTCGGCCGATGACGAACATCACCTGGGTGACCTGCTGCCCGGAGACTTTCTTCTGATAGGCCTGGGGCGGGGCGGTGTCCCGGTGGACATCGAAGATGGCCGCCGGCCGGTAACGGGAGAGGAGGCTCAGGGCCGTCCGCCGCGACCGGTCGTAGGCCAGATTGTCATGAGGGTCATGGGGCTGCGTGCTGTCGACGACGGTGAGCCCTTTGCGCCGCAGGGCGTCGCGGAAGGCGGCTCCGACCTGGAAAATGCCCCCGTGGGCGGGGATATTCGCCGCCCCGTCGCTGGGCACGTAGGACTCGTCGCTGTGGGTGTGATAGATGGCCACGGTCGCCCCACCGGCCGCGGCGGCGATGGTCGACCCATCCAACCCGACCGCCCCACCCGGGGCCGGGGTCGCGGCCGGGACCTCGGCCGGCGCGGAGAGACCGCCGGCTTGGCCGGTTACCGGGCGGGCCCTGGCGTTGTCGGCATCAACCGAGTAGACTTCGTATTCCCGATTGTCCTCGGCGATGAAGCGGTCCCCCACCGAGACACCGAGACCGGTGGTGAGGAGGCTGTTGCCGGCCTCGTCGACGATGGTGTAATAGCCCGCCAGACGCTCGTCCAGCGAAAAGGCCGACGTCGCCGCCGCTTCAGCCCGAATGGGCGCAGCCCCGACCATTCCGAGCCCCAGCAGGGCGATAGCCACCAGGGCTACGAGCCCGCCCGCGACGTCGCGCCAGGCTCTAACCACGGCGGTCCCCCTCCTCCTCGGCCCGCCTGATGAGGTCTTGTTCTTCCCGAGCCCGCCAGGCTTCCTCCGGCCACACCTTGCGTCGGGCCGGCTGTCCCGGGCCGCCGCTGGTGTAGACCGAGTCCAGTCCCTCGGGGCCGGCGTACTCGTCGATGTAGTCGTCGATGTCCTTGAGTTCGTCCGTCCCCCCGCGTTCCGCGGGCTCCCGCTCGAGGCCTTGCGGCCAGGTGCTCTCGACGCCCCCGACCGGCCCGGCCCGGAACTCGGGGCCCTGACCCGTCAAGTCCCGCTGGTCGGCGTCGGCCAGGTCGTCTTCTTCGGCCTCACTGAGCATCCCGGTGAATTCCACGTTCTTGATCGGTCGCCGCTTCTTGTCCCGTGGCCCCCCTTGAATGGCCTCCCGCGTCTCGCCGATGATCTCGGCCAGGAAGGTCCCGAGGACGCCGGCGATGATCACCGAATCAAAGGCCCCCGCCCCGCCGAGCCAGGTGCGCCCGGGAATGCCGCGGACGGTAATCTCGACGTAGTGAGCCACGTCGGCCAAGATGATCCCGAGCGAACCGGCGATGAACGCCGAGCGGCGGGACCGGCCGGCGATATAGGCCACCAGGCCGCCGACGATGGCAAAGAGGTAGGTCGGGTCGATGACCGTGTTCTGCGTCGGTTCGGACGGCAGGAGCCGGGCGGCCACCCAGACGATGGCCGCCGTGATCACCGCCGACAGGACCCCCCTGACCTTCTCTACCGTCGTGTCCGCCCGCCACAGGAGGTAGATCACCAAACCCAGTGGGAAAAGGGCCCCGCCGATGTTGACCAGCAGCTGCGGGGGCGTCCGGATGATGGTGATGTTAAAGAAGCTTGCCGCGATCATCAGGACGATGAAAATGAGCGCCCCCCGGTCGGTCAGATACATCCGGTCGAGCACCCGGTGGGCCAACCCGAAGTAGATGAGGACGGCCACCACCAAGAGGATCACCATGCCGATGGGTAGATTCATCAGGAAGCCTCCTCACGAGGAAACCCGGCGGTAATGAACGACCCGGGGTCGCCAGTTTCAAGGTCTAGCATACCCCGGGTCTAAGTGGGCCTATTCCGCAGTCCGGCGCGGCTTTGTGGCCCTTGCGCTGGTCTTTCGCCGAGTATTGCCGCGGGCCTTCTGGGCGACCTTGGCGGAGCCTTCGTTCTGAGGCGCAAGCTTGGCCGGCGGGCCGCTCTTGCCCCGATGCCTCGCGAATTCAAAGGTCACGCCGGCCGGCCCGGCCACCAGCCGGGCCGCGAAGCGCCGCCCGTTGCGCGAGCGAAAGCCGGTGAGGAGCCGCGTCCGACCCTTCTGACAGAGCTCGGCCAAGTCAGCCGACTCGATGCGGCGACCGAGGATCCAAGCGCCCACTCGAAACCGGCAGTCGGACTCGTTCCCGGCGCAGACCCACCGACCCCGAACGAGGGTCACCCCGCGGCCGCAGAGGGGGCACTTGAGGGTTGGAGGAGGCCCCGCGGCGCCGCCCGGGTCCCCGCCCACGGCCGCCCTCGGCCCGGTCGACCAACCCTTGACCTTCTCCACGAGGGCGCCGGTCAGCCCCTCGATCTCCCCCATGAAACGGGCCGGATCGACCTCAGCCGTCTGGACGGCGTTGATCCGTTGCTCCCATTCCCCGGTCAGCTGCGGTGAGAGAAGGACCTCGGCCCCCGCGGCGCGGGCCGCCTCGATCAGCTGGATTCCCTTGGCCGTCGGCCTCAGGCGACGGGCCGCGACCTCGACGTAACCGACCCGCTTGAGGCGGTCGATGATGGCCGCCCGCGTGGCCGGCGTCCCCAGGCCTCGTCCTTTCATCGCCTCGCGAAGGGCCTCGTCGTCCACGTGGCGGCCGGCGGTCTCCATCGCGGCCAGGAGTGACCCCTCGGTGTACCGCGGGGGCGGCTCCGTGCGCCCGTCCTTGAGACGCGCTTCGGTGCAGAGGACCTCGTCCCCGACGGATAGGCCGTCCAACGAGCTCAAACCCCCGCCGTCTTCCTCGCCCCGGCGCTTGTCTCCGCGGCGCCTATCCCCGCGGGCCTGCTCCCCGAGCTCGACCACCCGCCACCCCTCGACCATGGTCACCCGCCCGACGGTCTCGAAGTCGTCGATGCCGACCGTGGTCATCACTCGCCTGACCCGGTCCACGGCCGGGGGATAGAATTGAGCCAGGAACCGCCCGGCGATCAATCCATAGACCTTGGCGTCCGATGGGGAGAGTGCCCCCGGCCGTTCGCCGGTAGGGATGATCGCGTGATGGTCGGCTACTCGACCCGGGTTGATCACCCGGCCATGCCCATGGATGGCCGCGGGGTCGGCCCCCCGACACCAGACCGCGAGGCCGGCTTGTTCGGCCAGCCCATCGATGATCGTCCGGGTCGTCCTCGCCACGTCGGGGGTGAGAAAGCGCGAGTCGGTCCGCGGGTAGGTGATCAGCTTGGCCTCGTAAAGCCGCTGTGCCGCGGCCAGCGTGGCGGAGGCCGTCATCCCCCAGCGTCGGTTGGCTTCCCGCTGCAGGCTGGTGAGGTCGAAAAGGAGCGGCGGGTTCTC
>DASXUT010000103.1 GCA_036504675.1 Bacillota bacterium
ACTTCCTCTTCCAGAGCCTGAACCAGGTCCTTCACTTCGCCCCGGACGGGAAGTTGTTGTCCATCATCCTACCCGTGGGCATCTCCTTCTACACCTTCCAGCTGGTGGCCTACCTCATCGACGTCGGCCGCGGCGAGCAGACCCCCAGCCGCTCCTTCCTCGAGTTCTGGGTCTTTATCGCCTTCTTCGCGCAGCTCATCCCCGGTCCGATCATGCGGGCCAGGGACTTCCTCCCGCAGATCGAGCGGACGGGCGGCATCCGTTTCAACAACAGCGACCTCAAGTACGGCGTCTACCTGCTGATGATCGGCCTGGCCAAGAAGGTCATCTTCGCCGACACCCTGGCCCCGCTGGTCGACAGCCGCTTCGCCCTGGGGACCGGCATCGGGGCGATGAGCGCCTGGATCGGCGCCTACCTCTTCGCCTTCCAGATTTACTTCGACTTCTCCGCCTACAGCGACATGGCCCTGGGGATCGGGCGGCTGTTCGGCTACCGCCTGACCCAGAACTTCCACACCCCCTACCTCAGCGCCGGCCCGCGCGAGTTCTGGCAGCGGTGGCACGTCACCCTGTCGACCTGGATCCGCGATTATCTCTACATCCCCCTCGGCGGCTCACGGGTCAGGGTGCCCCGCCAGCTCTTCAACCTCGTCCTGGCGATGACCCTCTCCGGCCTCTGGCACGGCGCCGCCTGGACCTTCGTCGCCTGGGGGTTCTACCACGGGGCCATGGCCGTCGTCGAGCGGCTCTACCGCCGTCACATCGAGGCCCGTCTGAGCCCGCGGCTGGTCAAGAGCTGGACCTACCACGCTCTCTCGGTCTTCGTCTTCTTCCACCTGACCGTCATCGGCTGGGTCTTCTTCCGGGCGGGCTCGATCATCCAGGCCCTGGTGATGATCAAGCACATGGTCCTCTTGAAGCCCCTCGGAGTCAGCCGGGGCGAGCTGATCATGTTGGCTTTCGTCGCCTGCCTCTACGCGGCCCAGGTCTTCGAATGGTGGCTGAGGGAGCACGAGGTCGACGTCCACGCCCTCTGGCGGCGGGTCTTCCCGGCCCCCGTGCGGGCCCTCGTCTACACGGCCGCGGTCATCCTGGTGATGCTGTTCATGAAGAACAAGGACGCCGCCTTCATCTACTTCCGGTTCTGAGCTCGGGGGCGAGTAATGCCCGCCGTGATCAGGACGAGTAGGACGAACTGAAGAAGAAGAGGATGACCTCAAGATGAAGAGAGCCCGCCGTCGGCCGGACCGATGACGGGCTTTTCGCTTCGGGCGAGGGGAGGAAAACCCATCGGCCCGGGGGAATCCTCCAAGCCGTTGGGGTCAATAACGCAGGGGGGTGGCGCCGTGAACCAGGAAAGCCTCATCACCGCTGAGGTCCGCGGGAATGTGCTGCTCATCGGGGTGAACCGTCCGGCCGAACGGAACCTGTTCAACATGGCCACCATCGAGGCCCTCGCCGCCGCCTATGGGCGGCTGGAGCAAGACCCGGAATTGCGCTGTGGGGTGCTGTTCGCCAACGGCAAGCACTTCACCCTCGGCCTGGACTTGGCCGACGTGGTTCCGGCCTTGACCCAGGGCGACCTGACCTTTCCCGAGGGGTCGTTCAACCCCTGGGGGACCAGCCCCCCATATCGCCAGAAGCCGCTCGTCTGCGCCGTTCATGGTCTTTGCCTGACCCTCGGGATCGAACTGGCCCTGGCCGCCGACATCCGAATCGCCGCTACCGGCACGCGCTTCGCGCAGCTTGAAGTGAAGCGCGGGATCTACCCCTTCGGCGGGGCGACGGTTCGCTTCGTCCGCGAGGTGGGTTGGGGGAACGCCATGCGCTACCTGCTGACCGGGGACGAATTCTCGGCCGAGGAGGCGTTTCGGATGGGGCTCGTCCAAGAGGTGGTCGAACCCGAGCGACTCCTGCCGCGGGCCATCGAGCTGGCTGAGAGCGTCGCCCGGCAGGCCCCCTTCGGGGTGCGGGCGACCATCAGGTCGGCCCGCCAGGCCTGGTTGGAAGGGGAGAAGGCGGCCATGGCCGACCTGTTCCCCGCGTTAAAGGACCTGCTCGAGACCGAGGACGCCCGGGAGGGCGTGCAGTCCTTCCTCGAGCGGCGGTCGGGGAACTTCCGGGGGCGGTGAGTGGGTGGGCTGGGAACTCTTCTTCTTTTGGGGCGGTGTTCAAGTTGGCCATGGCCACCGGGCCCCCTCACCTTGCCACCACGGCCACGAGGCAAAGCGGGTGAAAACGAAAAAGGCGAGCCGCAGACTGCCGTCTGTAGCTCGCCTCTTGTTTATAGGCGGTAGTGGGATACCGGCCGCCGCCCTCTAGTACCCCGGTACACCCAGTTTTCTCAGGTGCAATTTCAGTCCTGCGTTGTCCGGGTTATCTGGTTCAACCTGGAGAGCCTTCTGTATGTCAGCCACGGCTTTATCCGTTTGTTTCAACAGGAAGTACCCTGTCGCCCGCCTGATCAAAGGCATCTGAGAGTAGGGTTCCAATTTCACGGCCTTGTCCAGATCGGCCAGGGCCTTTTCCGGCTGGTTCAGGGTGATATAGAGCAATCCCCTGCTGCTGTGGGCTTTTGCTGGCGAAAGATTCAATTCGATGGCCTTGGCAAAGTCCGCCAGGGCCTTGTCGTACTGGTTGAGTTTGACATAGACATCGCCCCTGACCCCATAGGCACGTCCAAAACTGGGATCAAGCAGGATGGCTTGGTTCAGGTCTTCCATCGCCTTATCGTCCTGCCCAAGCTTCTGAAACTCGGACCCCCGCGTGAAGTAGGCCACGAAGAAGTCAGGGGCAAGGTTGATCGCCTGGTCCATGTAGGCGATTATCTTGGCCGGGTCTTGCTCTTTCAGGCCTTGCAGATAAGCGGCCACGGCTTCCTTGCTAGGTGACAGACGTTCCTTGGAGACTATCTGCACCTTGCTGTTTTCCCCGTCCCACTTCACCTCAGCCCCGAAGGCCTCGCTTATGAAACGCACCGGCACCAGGGTGCGACCATTCACCGCCATGGGCGGCTGGTCCAGCTTCACCAATTTGCCATTGACATAGGCATCCACGGAGCCGATGGTCACGCTTACCGTCGTCCCTCCCCTGGTGGCTGTGGCGGTCTGGGTCTTGTCATCCCAGCTGATCTTGGCGTTCAGGGCTTCGAAGATCTTGCGCAGCGGGACCAGCACCCGGCCGTTGCGCATCGCCGGCTTCTGGTCAAAGTCCAACTGCAGGCCGTTGACGTTGACCTTTATGATCATGGCTTGCACTGTTCCGATGAAGTTCATCATGGCGGAAGCGCTGCCCGCCAGCATGTACGGCGGGGCAAAGGTATAGCCGGTCATGGCGGGCATCACCGTGACGGAACCCGAGAGATCGTTCTTGGCCCAGTTGCCGAAGTCGTCGGTCATCGAGGGGGTGATATTGCCGCCAGCCTGGGTGGGGTCAGCGGGCACGACCTTTCCATCGCCAAAGTGAATGGTCACGCCCGGGATGCCCCGCCCATCCTCGCTGGTCACCCGGCCCGAAAGGTTATACTTTGGGGCCTCCGGATAGGCGTAGAAACGCAGGTCTACCACGGGTATGTTCCCTGATAGGTCCAAGGGGCCCACCTTCAAGCCTTCCGCCGGCACCCAGCCGTCCGGGGCAAAGGAATGGGAGCGAAAATGGAACTGGAAACGGAAACCGTCCTTTTCGGGCTTGACGTACACAACGCCGCCGCCGTTCACCTGCCGGCTGAAGCTTGGCTCGGCTTGGATCACGGGGCCGTCGCTGAAGACGATCCTGGTGCCGCTGGTGGGGTTCCCCTTCTCGTCAAAGACCGTCCCGCTGATCAGGTAGTAGGACGCCGCCGCACCGGCAGGCAGGGTCCACGAACCCCAAACCAGAGCTGTCACGATGGCCAAAACGAGGACCCTTCTCCAAGTTGCCATTTTGACTCACCTCCAGTCCCAATCTCAAGCACTCCGGTCTTCGCTCGAATACCTCCGACCTTTCATACATGGATGCGAAGCTAGGCGTCGACTCGCCGGTCGGCCCGCAACGCCTTACCGACGTCATATCCCGACCTGAGCAAGGCCTTGCACCGCCAGATGTAGTAGACCCCGCCGAGGGCCACAAAACCCAGATACGTGAGGGTCGAGACGATGCTCTGGGTCACCCCGATGACGGTGTACAGCAACGACAGGAAGATCAGACCGCCGTTGAAAAAGCCGCGCACCCAGGGACCGGGCTGCCAGGACCGGCCGGCGAAGACTTCAGGAAGCCGGCGCGGTAGGGTCCACATCGCGCTACCGACAAGGATCTGCACGATCATGAAGCCAATGACGGTCATGATCGCGTAGCTCGTGATCGACTGCCCAAGCAGGACTCCGACCGCGGAGATCGCCCCGAGCAGAAGAACAGCGTTGATGGGTAGGCCCAGGCGCGCGTCCACCCGAGCGAAGATCTCCGGCAGGACTCGGTCGCGGGCCATCGCAAAGACGTCGCGTGACTGGATCAGCAGCACCCCGTGGATGGAGGTGGCCGCGCCGACCAGGGCAGTGAGGGAGATCACGTCGGCCGCCCATCCCGGGAGGAAGACCTTGGCGGCGAGCCCGACGGCGGGAGTGCTCCCGTCGAAGGAGGACCACGGCATGAGGTGGGTCAGCGCCAGTGGCACCGAGACGTAGATGGCGAAGACGATGAACAGGGCGAGGGCCAGGCTCCTCGGCACGTTGCGGGCCGGGTCCCGGATCTCCCCGCTGATCTCTGCCAGGACCATGAACCCGGTGTATGAGATGTAAGCCGGCACGCTCGCGATCAGCACGGGGGTCAGCCCGTTCGGGAGAAGCGGCTTCATCAGGGCGGCGTCCCCGCGCGCCAGGCCCCCCACGGCGAAGAACACAAGGGCCAGGATCATCTCGATGACCATCGCCGCCTGGACCCATTCGGCCAGTTTTACGCCCAGGACGTTGATGACCGTGAAGAGGAGGACCACGGCCAGGGCCGTGAGCATCTGATTCATCCCGGGGATGAAGTACCCGAGGTACTGGGCGAAGCCGTAGGCGAGCAGCGGCACACCCACGCCGACCAGGACGATCACGGTCCAGACCATCATGAAACCCCAGAACGGGGAAAGGACCCGGCTGACCGCGACGTAGCCGGCACCGCTGGTGGGAAACGAGTCGGCCACCTCCGCCGTCACCACGCAGGCGAAGATGGCGGGAATGACGGCGAGGATGTAGGCGATGAACAGGGCCGGGCCCGTCTGCCTGGCCAGCTGCCCGGGCAGGATGAAGATTGCCGGGCCGATGACGTACCCGACCAGGGTCAGGGTGGCGATGCCGACCCCCATGGTGCGCTTCAGACTCGGGTCAGGACCCACATTGACCGCCCCCTCAGCTGCTGTAGATGCTGTTCATGAGCCCCAACACGGCCTCCCTGACCGTACCCCGGTCGGCGGTCGTGGCGATCATCCCATAGAGCGGGGTGATGCCCTCCTGGGCCAGGGATGGGTTATCGACGACCTCCTGGTGGGCCTGACGAAGATCCCCGAGGAACTGGTCGACGACCGCTTCGTGGGCCGGCGTGACCATGAGGTGCAGGCTGGGCGGCATGTGCTGGCGATCCATGTGCCACCCCCGCCGCTCCATCGCGTCGGCCACGGCGAAAACATCGACGTCGCCGCTGGTGAAGGCGAAGATGCTCGCTTCGGGCTTGCCGAGCATGCTCAGCCCGGGGATTGCGTTGATGCCCTCCATCAGGCGGCGGGTGATGTCGAGCACGCGGCGGGTCAGGTCCATCAGCCCGGAGTCGCCCAGGGCGTGCAGCGAGGCCCAGGCGGCGGCGATGGCGCCCGCGGAGCGGGTCCCCCCCATGCCCGGCGAAATGTACACGCCGCCCGACCAGTCGGTGGCGACAAAGAACTGGTGGTTACGCAAGGACTCGCGGTGATACAGGATCACCGACGCGCCTTTGGCGGCGTAACCGTACTTGTGCACATCGGCCGAGATCGAGGTGACGCCCGGGATGCTTAAGTCGAACGGGGGCACCTCATGGCCCAGACGGGCGGCGAACGGCAGGATGAAGCCACCCAGGCATGAGTCAACGTGGAGGCCCAGGCCGCGTGATCGGGCAATCTCGGCCAGCTCTGCGATGGGATCGATGACCCCGTGCGGATAGGAGGGGGCCGACCCGACCAAAAGGACCGTGTTCGGCGTGATGGCCGACCTCATCGCCTCCACGTCGGCGCGGAAGTCCGGGCCGACCGGGACCAGCACCGGCCCCACGTCGAAGTACTGAGCCGCCTTCAGGAAGGCCGGGTGGGCCGAGGCGGGCAGGACCATCTCCGGGGCGGTGACCTCGGGACGCTCGGCCCGGGCCCAATCGCGGTACGTCTTGACGGCCAGGAGGATGCTCTCCGTGCCTCCGGAGGTCATGCTGCCGGACGCCTCCGCACCGCCACCGAGGAGGTTGGCCGTGATCGCCACCACGTCATTCTCCATCCGCTGCAGGCTCGGGAAGGCCATGGGGTTGAGGGCGTTCTCCATCAGGAACAGGTCGTACGCGTCCTGGATGACCTTGATGTGCTCGTCGCCGGCGTAGTAGACGAGACTCCAGGTGTGTCCGCCCCGCCAGTCAGCGTCGCCAGCCTTCATCTCCCGCATCGCGCTGAGGACCTCTTCCGGCCGCATTCCCTGTCCAGGTAGTTGGACCTTCCGGGCCACGTCCGCACCCCCCACTTCAGCATAATTCGGAATAGTCATTCTCCCTTCGTCTCGAATCTCCTGTCCGGGCCGGCCGGCCGCCGATGGAGAATCGGGGGCTGCTCACATCATCAGCGTCGAAGCAGCCCACGATCCCGGCCTTGACTTCCTCCGTGGTCTCGTAGATGTTCCGCCAGTTACCGATATGTCGATGAACCGGGCGTCATGTCCGAGACCTCGAGCGTCCCGAAAAAGGCCGGAACTGTGGGCTGACAGCCGCTC
>DASXUT010000104.1 GCA_036504675.1 Bacillota bacterium
GTTTCGGCAGGTCCATGTAGGTGTCCCCTTCCCCCAGAAGGGAGAAGGCCTCGGCATCGTCCGGCCGGATATCACGCGTGATATGGTCGTAGACCTTCCCACTTTCGTCCCTGGGGACACCCCTCCGGAGTCTCTTCTGTAGCGGCGAGACCGGCTGGTCATACGGGAGGGACTCCTCCCGCTGGGCTGGAGGGGCTTCCGGTAGATCCCCGATTGCGTCCCTTAGATTGTTCCTATGTCTCCAGGTCCTTGGCCAAGGGAATGCCCCCTCAAGCCGGGTGCCCACTACGAAAAGTCGAGCGCGATGCTGGGGCACCCCGTAGTCAAAGGCGTTCAGTATTTTCACATGCGTTCTATAACCCATCTTCCGCAGCTGTTCGCGGAAGCCCACGAGCACCGAACCCTCGCGCCAAGTCGCTAGGTCGGGAACATTCTCCAGCAAGACCATGCGGGGGTTGAGCCTCTCGACCACCGCGACAAATGGTCTCCAAAGCTCCGTTCGCGGGTCGCCTTTGGGCCGTAATCCGGACTGAACAAGGCTCCGGACCTTTGACTGCCCTGCTCTCGAAAACGGTTGGCACGGGACACCCCCTGCGACCAGGTCGACGCTGTTGATTCCCCATGCCTCAAGGTGATCGAGGAACATGCCCACGTCGGATAGATCGCCAAGGTAGCCCAATCCGCCGATATTCGCCACGAAAGTCTCTATGGCTATCGGATCTGAGTCCGCACCCACCAGAGTGGTGAAGCCGGCCTCCTTGAGGCCGAGGCTCAGCCCGCCGGCCCCACAGAAGAGATCCAAAGCAGTAGGTCCATTGGCGCGTGCGACCCATTGCCTGACGCCGGCAAGATCTGCCGGGTCCGGGGTGCCCGGAGAGGGCAAAAGCTCAAGGTACGGTCCCCTGTAGGGGGGCACCGCCGGGCTTGGGCGTTTTGTCGTTGCCATCTCGCGTTGCGCCATGCGGTCATCTCCATCCGATACGAACCGGTTTCGGGCCACAGAACGCTCAGCTCCGGGGGGATACTGGCACAGCCAGGGCCGGGTTCGTCCGGGCTCGATCAACGAGGTGCGCATGCCTTGAGGTGGTCTTGGGGTCCCGGTGTCCAAGCATGTCCTGAACGCCTCTCAGGTCCCCTGTAAGCCAGGGTTGCCGCCGTATGGCGAAGAGCGTGGTCAGAAACGCCTGGACGCTTCAGCTCCGCCCGGCTCAGGTGGCAGTCCGTCACTTGCCTGATGCCCGGCGGGAGATTCGCCTGCCGACGGCCCGATTGCTCACTGAGGTGAAGAGAGGCAGCCCCGAGCGGTCTGGAGTGACCGTTCCCCTGACCTTGAGGTATTCTGTCAGCATCGTAGACACGTCTGGGCGCAGGTAGATGACGCGGTCCCGGGCCTTTCCCCTGATGATCATGGTGGCGGGTAACCCCGATTCCATCCTAAGATCCTCAACGCTCGCCCGCTGAACCTCTACGGTTCGGAGTCCCTGGAGGGCCATCAGGGCCAGCATAAGCCGGTCTCTGAGTCCCTTCTCGCCGCGGCTGCCACCGATCGTGCGGAACAGAAGTGCCAGTTCGCCTTCAGACAGGTGGGGAAGGTCTTACCAGGTCTTACCAGGTCTTACCAGGTCTTCCTCGACCGAGGAGGTCTGACCTTGGCGGCGGGGTTATCCGACCTCAACCCCTGCGCCACAGCGGCCTCGTAGAGCCTGCGAAGGATTGAAAGCTTAAAAGAAATGCTGGAGGGACGGTAACCGCCCACCAGCAGGTATTCCCCGTATTTCTTGATGGCCTCCGGGGTTGCCGACAACGGGTCAAGCCCGCGCTGACGGCACCAGCAGAGCCACAACCTGACCTGAGCCGAATAACCCCGGACCGTGTCCGGGCTCGCATCCCCATCCGCGACCTCTAGCCGCAAAAAGTCAAGGAAGGCGTCCGTAAGCTTGTCAGCCATTGAACCCCCCCCGTTTCAGGATCGGAACTTCCGGGTCGGACCCAAACCCTGCTCACAAGACCATCTTACCGCTCCCTGGAGGGCCTGTCCAACCTAGTACCCACAATGAACATTGTGGGTATTAGAGCTGCATCAAAAAACCGCACCAAACCGAACGCGCCTAAGAGCGGCAGCCCCAATACCCATGGACCCGCCCCTCGGCCAACCGATGATGCGGCTACTCTTTATCGCGGGCTGGGCGGTGGGTCTGAAGCTCTTCACATGCCAGATCCGATCGCCCGCCCGAAACTTGGCACCACATGCAGGAGCCCCATCAAGATTTTACCACAATGGGTGGTGCCGAGCAAGCGTTCGGCCGATGATGGAAGTGCTCAGTCCAGACCAAATGATTGGCGACACGGGGCATTCAATGGCGTATCCCAAAGCCAGGGCGGTCGGCCGGCCCACATCAACAGGTCTTGGCAAGGAGATTGCCGAAAAGCAAGAAGAGGTTGAGGCCTCCGATTTGCATGACCCGGAGGTGAAAGAGTGGACCCAAGGCAACTGTTTTTCGACAAACGCCTCTCTTGCTGTGCCTATTGCGGTCGCCAACCGTCCACGCGGGATCATGTCCCATCCAAGGTCCTGTTGGATGAACCATGTCCGACGGACCTGCCGGTAGTGTCAGCGTGCAAGGACTGCAATTCAAGTTTTTCTATGGATGAGGAGTACCTTACCTGCCTCATAGAATGTGTGCTCACTGGGTCGACCAATTTCCCGACAGATACCATGTTATATCGTCTTGGCGATAATGTATATCGTCTGGGTCCCGCCGTGCCGTTGTATAGCCACCGTCCTGAACCTCCCGGTCGGGGCGAGAGCCCCCCTAACCCCCACCCCTCCCCCCTCACCATTCCCCCTGTCCGCCCATACAATGTTGGGCGGGTGACCCATGGGGAAACGGGCGTTGAGCCCGGTCGGAGCCGAGGCGGCGACCGGTCGGAGCCAGGGCGGCTCAGGCCCGGTCGCGGTCTCGACTGAATCCGGCCGCCGGCCGCCAGCCCACCCCCGGGTCAACACGAGGAGGAATGGCGGGACAGATGGCTAGAGAAGGTTCGATCAAGAAGGTCTTTCCGGGCGGCAACACCTCCAAGGGCTTCGTCTCGTTCTACGACTACATTATCAAGCCGGACGCCAACAAGATCTTCATCATCAAGGGCGGCCCCGGGGTCGGCAAATCCACCTTCATGCGGAAGATTGCCCATGAGCTGGTCGAGTTGAGCCTCGAAGTTGAGTTCATGTGCTGCTCCTCGGACAACGGCTCGCTGGACGGCGTGGTCATCCCGGCCATCGACACGGCCCTGATCGACGGGACGGCGCCGCACATCGTCGACCCGAAGAACCCCGGGGCCGTCGACGAGATCGTCCACCTCGGCGACTACTGGGACGAAGAGGGGATGCGCCGGAACAAGGAACCGATCCTCCGCCTGAATGGGGAAGTCGGCCGGCTCTTCCGGCGGTCCTACGGCTACCTGGCCACCGCCAGCATCTACCTGAAGCAGATCGAGAGCTACTACCAGGAAACCCGGGCCCTCGACGTCGGCGGGCTCAACCGCCTGACCCTGGACATCATCGACGAGCTCTTTGCGGCCGGCCCGACCGGCAATCGCCGCCCCTACGAGCGCCACCTGTTCGCCACGGCCATCACCCCCGACGGCCCGGTGAACTACCTCGAGACCATCGTCGGCCGGCTGAACCGCCGCTACCTGATTAACGGGGACGACGGGACCGGCAAGACGACGATCGTCCAGAGGCTGGCCGAGGCGGCCACGATGAACGGTTACGACACCGAGGTTTACCACTGCGCCCTCGACCCCGACAAGATCGATCACGTCGTCATTCCCCAGCTGTCGACGGCGGTTATCAACGGGGTCGAGCCCCATTACTATCAAGCCAAGGACAGCGACATCGTCATCGACACCGGGGACTATGTCGACAAGTACATCGACCTGGCCCTCCAGGAGGAGCGCCAAATGGCTCGGGAGATGTACCGTCAATCCTTCGAAATCGCCGTCCGTTTCATCAACCGGGCCAAGCAGACCCACGACGAGATGGAGAAATACTTCGTCCCGAACATGGATTTCGAGGCCATTGAGAAGCGGCGGGTCCAGGTCCGCGACCGCATCGTGGAACTGGTGAGGGAGCGGGTCGACCTGGAGTCGTAGATAGCTCATCCGGATTGGCCAGGGCGGGGTCACCAAGGCCCCGCCTTTTCGCTTGTGCCGTTTGAGCGATTTCGCCGCAAATGCGCGCCAGCTTCTGTAGCTTGAAAAGAGCCCAGCTAAGTGATATAAAGAAGGGAAGGGATTCCGGCCGGCTTCGGCCGGCAATCGCTTTTTTGTGGCCGTCCACCTACTCTTGACGCCTTTCAAACTCGCGTTGCCCGCTTCGACCGAGCTTCACTCATGGCTACAGGGGCCGGCCTTTAGGGGCCCGAGGTTTTCCCAATTTTCGGCCTTCGGAAGGTCCGCCTTTTGCCATGTTATAATGTTAGCGATTTGTGGTCTTGCCGCGTTTCCGGGCCTCCAAGGCCTGTCCGGAAAACTTCGGGCGCAACAAAAATCTGGGTCATTGGGGGGTCAACCATGTCCGAAAAACTCACCATCGACGGCAACACCGCCGCCGCTCACGTGGCTTACGCGTTGTCCGACGTCGCGGCCATCTTCCCCATCACCCCGTCGTCTCCAATGGCCGAGACCTGCGATGAATGGGCCGCCCACGGGCGGAAGAACGTCTTTGGACAGGCCCTGAAGATCACCGAGATGCAGTCGGAGGCCGGCGCGGCCGGAGCCGTCCACGGTTCCCTCGCCGCCGGGGCCCTGACCACCACCTTCACCGCCTCTCAGGGTCTTCTCTTGATGATCCCGAACATGTACAAGATCTCCGGCGAGTTGCTCCCGGGGGTCTTCCATGTCACGGCCCGCGCCCTGGCCGCTCACGCTCTGTCCATCTACGGTGACCACTCCGACGTCATGGCCGTCAGGCAGACGGGCTTCGCCATGCTCGCCTCCAACTCCGTCCAGGAGGTCATGGACCTGGCCCTCGTCGCCCATCTCTCGGCGATCAGGAGCAGCGTCCCCTTCGTTCACTTCTTCGACGGTTTCAGGACCTCGCACGAGGTTCAGAAGATCGAGACCATCGACTATGAGGACATCGCGAAGCTCGTCGACAAGGACGCCATCACGGCCTTCCGCCAGCGGGCCCTCAACCCGGAGCATCCTCATCAGCGGGGCACGTCGCAGGCGCCGGACATCTACTTCCAGAACCGCGAGGCGGCCAACCAGTACTATCAGGCGGTGCCGGCCATCGTCGAGGAGATGATGGTCAAGGTCGGCCAGGTCACCGGCCGCAAGTACCACCTTTTCGACTACGTCGGGGCACCCGATGCCGAGCGGGTCGTCGTGTCCATGGGTTCGTCCTGCGAGGCCATTGAGGAGACCATCAATTACCTCAACAAGCGCGGCGAGAAGGTCGGCCTGGTCAAGGTTCGGCTCTTCCGGCCATTCGTCGCCGACCAGTTCCTGGCCGCCCTGCCCCGGACGGTCAAGCGCGTCGCCGTCCTCGACCGCACCAAGGAGCCTGGCTCGCTGGGCGAACCGCTCTACCAGGACGTCATGACCGCCTTCGCCGAGAAGGGCCGGGTGCCGACGGTGGTCGGCGGCCGCTATGGCCTGGGGTCGAAGGAGTTCACCCCGTCGATGGTCAAGGCCGTCTTCGACAACCTCAAGGCCGACAAGCCCAAGCGCCAATTCACCGTTGGGATCGTCGACGACGTCACCGGGACCTCGCTCGAAATCCGGGAGGTCATCGACGCGGCGCCCGCCGGATCGTTCCGCGGCAAGTTCTGGGGCCTCGGTTCCGACGGCACCGTCGGGGCCAACAAGAACTCGATCAAGATCATCGGCGATCACACCGACCTCTATGCCCAGGGCTACTTCTTCTACGACGCCAAGAAGTCGGGCGGCATCACCGTCTCCCACCTGCGCTTCGGGAAGTCGCCGATCCAATCGACCTACCTGATTGACCAGGCCGACTTCATCGCCTGCCACAACCAGTCCTACATGAACCGTTACAACGTCCTCGAGGGGATCAAGGAAGGCGGGGTCTTCCTCCTCAACTCCAACTGGAGCGCCGAGGAGATGGAGACGCGCCTGCCGGCCCGGGTCAAGCGGACCATCGCTCAGAAGAAGCTCAAGTTCTACAACATCGACGCGGCCAAGATTGCCGGCGAGGTCGGCCTGGGCGGCCGGATCAACATGATCATGCAGGCGGCCTTCTTCAAGATCGCCGGGGTCCTTCCCGAGGACGAGGCGGTTGAACTGATCAAGAAGTCAATCGTCAAGACTTATGGCCGCAAGGGTGAGAGGGTCGTAGCGATGAATATCGGTGCCGTCGACCGGACCTCAGAGGCCCTCGAGGCCGTGAGGTACCCGGCCGGTTGGGCCACGGTCGCCGACGAGGCGGCCGCCGCCACCCAGGCTCCGGAATACGTCCGTGACGTGATCTTTCCCATCCTGACCATGGATGGCGACAACCTGCCGGTCAGCGCCTTCAACCCGGACGGCACCGTGCCGACCGGCACGACCAAGTGGGAGAAGCGCGGGATCGCTCAGGAGGTCCCGGTCTGGGATGTGAACGCCTGCATCCAGTGCAACCAGTGCTCGCTGATCTGCCCGCACGCCGCGGTCCGGCCGTACCTGGCCAAGCCGGAGGACTTGAAGAAGGCCCCGGCCGGGTTCGTCACCAAGGACGCCCTCGGGCGCGAGGCGGCCGGCCTGAAGTACCGCATCCAGGTCTCGCCCCTCGATTGCACCGGCTGCGGCAACTGCGAGGATATCTGCCCGGCCAAGACGCCGGCCTTGAAGATGACGCCGCTCCAAGACGTCGTCGAGGCCGAGACCGACCACTGGAACTTCGCCGAGAGCCTGCCCAAGCTGGAGGTCGGGTTCAGGCCCGACACCATCAAGGGGAGCCAGTTCCGCGAGCCGCTCTTCGAGTTCTCCGGGGCCTGCGGTGGCTGCGGCGAGACCCCCTACGTCAAGCTGGTCGCCCAGCTCTTCGGCGACCGGATGGTCGTCGCCAATGCCACCGGCTGCTCGTCGATCTATGGCGGTAGCGCCCCGACCTGCCCATACAGTGTCAACGCCAAGGGACAGGGCCCGGCCTGGGCCAACTCCCTCTTCGAGGACAACGCCGAGTTCGGTCTGGGCATGCGGCTGGCCATCAACCAAAAGGCCGAGAAGATCGCTGAACTGATGGGCAAGGCGATGGCCGCGGACCTTCCCAGCGACCTCAAGGAGGCCTTCGCGGCCTGGCTCGAGGGCCGGAATGAGGCAACGAAGTCGCGGGAAGCGGCCGAACGCATTCGGGCGGCCCTGAAGCCGGCCCTGGCCAAGGCGAGCGGCGAGCTCCGCGGGGCCCTGTCCGAAATCGCCGCGTTCGACGATTATCTGGTCAAGAAGTCGGTCTGGATTATCGGCGGCGACGGCTGGGCCTACGACATCGGCTACGGCGGCTTGGACCACGTCCTGGCCTCCGGCGAGGATGTCAACGTCCTGGTCCTCGACACCGAGGTCTATTCGAACACCGGCGGCCAGTCGTCGAAGTCCACCGTCACCGGGGCCGTGGCCAAGTTCGCCGCGGCCGGCAAGCGGACGAAGAAGAAGGACCTCGGCCTGATGGCCATGTCCTACGGTTACGTCTACGTGGCCACGGTCTCCATGGGGGCGAACATGAACCAGGTGGTCAAGGCGGTCACCGAGGCCGAGAAGTACCACGGCCCGTCGCTGGTCATCGCCTACGCCCCCTGCATCAACCACGGCATCGACATGGCCCACAGCCAGCTCGAAGAGAAGCGGGCGGTGGAGGCCGGCTACTGGCCGCTCTACCGGTTCAACCCGGAGCTGGCCGTCGAAGGCAAGAACCCGTTCGCCCTGGATTCCAAGGAACCGACGGCCTCGTACCGCGACTTCCTCATGGGCGAGGTGCGTTTCGCCAGCCTGAAGACGGAGTTCCCGGACGTCGCCGACGGCCTCTACGACCGGGCCGAGAAGGAAGCCAAGGCCAAGTTGGAGCAGTACAAGAAGATGGCCCAGGGCTGAGGAAGCCTGCGGCCCGGGTGGGTCCGAGCGGACCTCACAAGCCGGAAAGAGAAGCCATGAAGCAGCGACAAGCCCCGGGGCCACAGCGGCCTCGGGGCTTTCTTCTTCGACCTGGGATCTTGTCGGCACTGCGCATGTTGCAGCCGGTCAGTCCCCTCCGATGACCGGCGATTCCGCTTCGCCACCGACCGCCAGCGGCCCGGCCTCGCCGATGACCGTCAGCCGGTCATTCCGACCGACCTCCTGGCGCAAGGCCGGCGACACCCAGAACGTCTCGATGTGCTTCGTATCCTCAATCCGTACCAGCCTGACCGTCTCCGGCTCGAAGGGACGCATGGCCACGTCGACGCAGTCCTCAGGGGTCGGTAGGACGATGGGGCACTTGGCCGTCCCGTAGAAGCCGGTGGTGATGGAGTTGGCGTAGGTCTTGGCCCAATCAACCTTGGCCGCCATCCGCTGGGGGACGAGGTCGGCCAGGCCGATGCCGAGGGCGTTGCCGTGCCCGCCTTCGGTCAGGTCGAGGCAGACGATGGTCCGGATGTCCGACAGTCCCGCGCCGCCGATCCGCCGGTGCATCCCGATAACGTTCGTGTCCATACCGTTGCCGCTGATGTCCTTGCCCATCCGGTCGACGATAAGGACGTCAAGCCGGTCGAAGGGCAGGCGGGGCAGGTAATCGACGGACCGCCGGAGCAATTCGGCCTCACCCTCAATGAGGCCGTTCGCCGCCAGTCCCTTGATGATGGCCGGCTCTTCGCGGTGGTTCTCGACCGTGGCGATGCCTCCGATGATCGGGGCTTTGGCCAGGAAGACCTCGGCCAGGCGGATCAGGGCCTCGCCCAGCCCGGCCCGGTGGCACGTCTCCGCGCCGACCTGCTTGCCGAGGCCGACGACCATGATCTTGGTCAGCCCGCTCTCGATCCGGCCGCGGAAATCGGTATGCAGCTTGACCCGATTGAACAGGAGGACGGCGTCGGCGCTCATGGCGTTCTTGTCGGCGTTGACCGGGAGGCCGTCCGATGTCCGCCCCAGAAGGACGGTGTCCATCGACGACCTTATCGGGCACCCCAGCCTGTCCTCGGTCACGCCGAGGCCGCGCAGGACCTCGACCTGCCCTTCAGCGGTGGCCCCGCCGTGACTGCCCATGGCCGGGACGATGAACGGCTGCCCGCCCAGCCGCTTGACCTCGGCCACCATGGCCTTGAGGATACGGACGCTATATGGGAATCCCCGCGACCCGGCGGTGATGGCCACCGTCATCCCCGGGTGGACCCGTTGGCCGAGGCCGATGCTTTCTAATTCTCGCACGACCGTGCCTTCGACGTCGGAGACGGCGTCGCCCGGCAGGGTCTGGCGGACGGGGATGAGCGGCGGCCAACGGCGGGAGCCGGACTCGAGCGGGACGGCTCCGGGCATGGCCGCGCCGGCGTAGGCGGGTCGGTTCATTGGAAAGCCTCCCTTGAAGGTGACGGCCACAGGCCGGAGAACTAAGTCGGTATCCGATGGACCGGGTCTGGGGGTGGGCGCGTTGCCGGCCAACCTGACTCCCGACTACATGGCCGCCGAGCGGCGGCTGAAGGAGGCCGTCGATCCCCAGGAGCAGCTGGACGCGCTCCAGGAGATGCTGGCCACGATCCCCAAACACAAGGGGACCGAGAAGATGCAGGCCGACATCAAGCGGCGGATCGCCCGGCTGCGCCTGGACATGCAGCGGCGCCCATCGACGGCCGCCCAACGCCGGCAAGTCGCAAATCCTATCGGCCCTGAGCAACGCCGAGGCGGAGGTGGCCACCTACCCGTTCACCACCCGGACGCCCCTTCCGGGCATTGTCGCCTACGAGAACGTACAGATCCAGGTGGTCGACCTGCCGCCGGTCTCGCCCGGCCAGACCCCCCCATGGATGTCCAGCCTCCTCCACCGGACCGATGCCGTCGCCCTGGTCTTCGACCTGGCCGACGACGACATCCTGGCCCGGACCGAGGAGGTTTTGTTATATCTGGGTGAGAGTTCGATCCCCAGGCGCATCGGTCGGGCCATGCTGGTCGCCAACAAGGCCGACGCCCCGGGGGTCAGCGACCGGCTCTTCCTCCTGCGCGACCTGCTGCGCGACCGCCTGCCCGGTGAATGGCGACCCTCCATCGAGGACGTGGGCGGTGAAGAGGCCGACTACCCGGCGCCGATCGTCGTCTCGGCCAAGTCCGGGGCCGGCCTTGATGCCCTGCGACGGGGGTTCTTCGACGTCCTCGGGATCATCCGCGTCTACACCAAGGCCCCGGGAAAGACGCCTGACCATCGCGCGCCGTTCGTCCTCAAACGGGGGACCTCGGTCATCGAGGCCGCGGCCGCCGTCCACAAGGACTTCGCCAAGAACCTCAAGTACGCCAGAATCTGGGGGCACCAGGCCTACGACGGACAGATGGTCCAGCGCGACTGCGTCCTCAACGACGGGGATGTCATCGAGCTGCACGTCTAACTCCATCGG
>DASXUT010000105.1 GCA_036504675.1 Bacillota bacterium
GGGGAGCCAATTCACCAGCCCCAGCTACATCTCCCTTCTGCAGGCTGCCGGCGTCAGGATCAGCATGGATGGCAAGGGGCGAGCCACCGACAACATCTTCACGGAGCGCCTGTGGCGCAGCCTCAAGTACGAAGAGGTCTATATCCACGAGTACACCAGCCCCCGGCAGGCTCGGGAAGGCATCCGTAGGTATCTGGACTTCTACAACACGGGCCGGCCCCACCAGGCCCTGGGCTATGAGACCCCGGCAGAAGCCCACTTCGGACGAGAACTGGAAATCCACAGCATACACTCATTCAGGACCCAGACCAAACGAGGGGGGGACAAATGTAACTTAGCAGGCATCAAAAACGTGTCTTGACAATGGGGTCCACCTTACTCAGTTGTCAGCCTCAACGGCGAGAACATATCTTCAATGGGTGATATCAGAGATGTTGTCGACGATGTTGTGCCTGGGACGAAGATCTTCTTGAAATATCAGAGAGGCTCACTCGTAATAGAAACCCAGATCACTCCTGACGGTATATCCCAATGGGAGTCCAAGCCCATTCTCCGATACGGGGCGGTACTCGAACCATGGGAGGCGGCATTTTAGAGGCTGACCATCCGAGGCCAATAGAAGATGCTACCGGCGACCTCTTGAGCGGGTCGCCTTTTTCCATTGTGCCGGCCCTTGGCCGTGTGGGACTCCGGGGCTATGGGTGAACCTATGTCCGGGCGAGATGAAGCGATTCTAGACGTCAAGTTGCCCCGTTCATGGCCAGGGGGAATCATCCTCGACGAGAGGGATAAGCCCCGGTCGGCGGTCAGGGGTGGGAATTGAACTCACACCCTCCAGGACCGCCTATTTACTTTTTCTAAAATTTGTAGAACGGCGGGACTCCTTTGGTCTACTATCGGCGTGACTGTGGGTCAATCTAAGTGGCGCTACGTGGCCGCGCTAGGGTGGTGCAAGGAGGGGGGGGGGGTGGCGCACTGGGATCCAATGAAATAGCCGTGTCTACTGGCAGGCAAAGTGCCAGCCAATGCAGAAGAATGGCGGGCAGACTGTTAATTGGGCAAGATGACTTAGTTGGCAGCCATTCCACCTCCACGCCCGGAAGCAGCGGATAGACAAATCGTCGGGGAACTAACTCAGGAGATAATCGGTCTATTAGGTCTAGAGGGATTTCGACCGTGCCCTATTTGGATTGGGCCTTCGAATATCGAACATATGAGAACAGATCACCCATTAGATTTCGAGCAGTTCTTCGATTACCTCCCCCTGATCATTCGAGAGCCAGACTACGTTGCTGCTCACCCCAACGGCGTAAGCATTGAATTCATTAAGCTCTTCCGCGAGAATGATCAAACCGTACTAGTTGCTGTCCGGGCGAGCAGTAGCGGGTTACTCTACGCTCGAAGTCTCTATGAGATCTCACGAGAAAAGCTTGAGCATTATACTGCTTCGGGTACAACAGTAAAACTGGACAATTTTTGACGTGTTCCCGCAGCCTTCTGGAAGGATTAACGATTTCGTGATAGAATATCGAATAGACGAGTAGGATGAACTGAGAGGGTCATTGAGGACGGAAGAGGCAGCCGTCGCCCCCATTTTATGGGTTGGGAGATGTAGGCGCCACCTACTGATGACTCTCTCGCTTCGCCAAAGGGGCCAGGGTAACCGGGCCCCTTCGCATTTACCCAATAGATGACCCGGTGAGTGTCCCGGGAGCGCAACTAGCGCTCCTTTTTCATTTCTGGCCCTCAGAGAACCCCAATAACCCATCTCGTCCATGTCGATGCGCTCAAGCAAGACTTGCTCCGTCGTTCTCCAAAAGAGCGATTGGCAAGACCGACTCAGCACCCCCCCCCGCCGGCCAGATCGCCGGGGTCCGGCAGCCAGGGTATGACCGTTGTAGCCACCTGAGTTCGACAAAGTATTGCCAGCTCAAGAGTCTCCGGGCGGACAAGCTCGAAGCCGAGGTCTTCAAGACGCTATCAGAAATGGCCCAGCCCGACCGATTGCGAGAAATACTTAAGGACATGAAGTCGGACCTGCGCCGCAGGGAGGCTTTACGCAGGGAGTCCGACGTGAACGCCAGACGCGAAATAGCGAAGCATGAATCGGCAAAGGCGAGAGATTGGGAGGCATACAAGGAGAGACACATCGTGGGCAGCGAACTGACCAGCAGACTTCGTGAACATGACGCGGCCATTGAGAAGGCGAAGGCCGCTCTGCAGGAGGCCGAATTGGGGTCGCGGGTGGTCGAGGCCGAGGCCGATGTCCAGCGAGTCGCGGCGGCCCTGACCAACTTCCTCCGGGTCTTCAACAATCCAACCAAACGCACCGAGCTTGCAAGAAAGCTGATTAAGCGGGTGGACGTTCCAGGGAAGAGGCCAAGGTATACCTTTACCGGCCCGGCTGACCGCGTATGCCTAAATGTCCGGTCACCGAGGAGAACAGCCAGGTGGCCAACGGAACGGCCGGCTGAGAGAGATGACCCGATCGAGCCATCAAGACCCCGGCCACCAGCCGGGGTCTTCGCGTCGGTGTAGCCGCGCGCCCCCGGCGGAAAACGAGCGTAAGGAAAAAGCCCTCGAGGAGCGTTTCCTCGGGGGCTGACGAAGACCAGCAAGAACAGGAAGCCTGAAGGCGCAAGGACGGGAGCGAGCGGAGCCACCGGTCAGGGGGACGGACGGGCCGCCGGACGGTTATGACCAGACGCTGCGACGGCCCCGACCGGCGGCGGGGGTGGGCTCAGGCGTCTCGGCGCCGGCCCCGTTCTCGGCCGTTCCGGCGGGCTGGGGCAACTTGGGCCGGGGGCGGACCATGGCCATCAGGGATGGGCGGCGTTCATCGATGGGCCCCGGTGAGGCCGACTCGACCTGGGCCGACGGGTGCGCCCCCCTCCCCATCCGGATGGCGGCGGCCAGTCCGATGGCGGCGCCCGGGGCGAGGTCACCAACGATGGTCAGGGCGGTCCCCGAGGCGACGATGCCGAGCCCGATCACGCCGACGTAAAGCCAATCGGCCGGTTGCACATAGATAGTCCCGAAGAACTGGGTCGTCACCATGACGACGGTCAGGCCCAGGCCCAGGAGGGCGCCCCGCAGGGCGACCACCGGCAGCCGGACCTTGTTCTTGGCCGCGGCCAGCCCTTCGGCCAGCTGTCCGACAATGAAGGCGAAGGGCAGACTCAACAGAGTGGTCGTGGGCCACGAAAAATCGGGCTTGTTCATGGTTACGGCGACCCAAAAGACGAGATTGCTGAGGATGAAAGCGGCGGCTCCGATCAACCCTGGTCCCTCTCCCTCGCGTCACTACGGAAAGGCTTGAACCGGTGACGGTTTGATGATTAATGCGGCTGCTATATATGACGTCGGCGGAACACCGAAGTTCCTTTAGGGGGTCCGGAAAGATTTCCCGCGCGGCGAAGCCCCGGAACCGGCGCGGCCTCGGCGGCGTCCAAGATAAGGGCCTGCACCGGGCCAGTCATCATCAAGGGTCTTCGGGGAGTGCGAAGGATTTGAGACCGTTGCGGAATCGTCTGTTGGCGTCCATGTTCATCGTCATCATGCTGGGATTGGCGCTCGGAGCGGTGGTCGGCTGCCGGCGGGCGGCCGAGCCAAGCCAAGCCAACGATAATGGCGACCCGACGAGCCGAACCGGAGGGCCGGCCGCGAAGAACCCCTTCCAGCACAGCGTCAGTCTGCCCGACGGGACGATCGTCCATTCCGGCCGCGGTTCCGTGGCCTGGAAGGATATGGACCTCAGTCTCAGCACGATCGGTTTCGAGAAGAGCGGCGACCCGATCCCGAAGATTGTCGGCAACCACGCCGTCGTCGTCACCAAGGACCTGGTCAAGCTCAAGGACCGACCAGCCGTGCTGGTCCTGGTCGAGCGGACCCAGCCGGCGGCGGCCGGGCCGGCCAAGCCGACCTACGAGTACTGGTTGATCGTCAACGGCGACGACCCCCAGCGGTCCGACATGGGCCTGGCTTATTCGATCATCGGAATGGTCACGGGCGATCAGAAGAAGGCTCGGGAAGAACTGCTGTCCATCGGGCCCAATTGGGAACTGCCGTTCTGACCGGCATCGGGTGGTTCTGCCCGGGAGGTGTCAGAAAAAGACCACCGATGTCTCTCGGTGGTCATCTTTGTGCGCCCAGCAGGACTCGAACCTGCGCCACCGGCTCCGGAGGCCGGTGCTCTAATCCACTGAGCTATGGGCGCTTGACTCTATTTTTCATGTCAAACGACAAAGAACGTCAAAGTGCAAATCAATCGCTCGGAGGGGAGGCTGTCAAGTAACGTGATTCGCCGACTCACGCAGCCGGCCCTCCAACTCAGGCCGACTGGAAAGCGTTTGGTTGATCTGTCAAAAGTGCCCCGAAATAAGACACCCCGCAATAAGACAGAATTGACAAAAACGTCAATCAACGGTAAAATTAGTCCGGCTCAAACAGCAAGATGGAGGGCAAATTGAGACGCTATCTGATTCTGCTTGTCGTGTTCGGTCTTCTCGTGGGTTTGGCTGCCCCGGCGCTGGCAAATTCCGCGCCAAAGGACCCTACGACCTTCGACCAGATGGTCACAGAGAGAATCCGCTATTGGAGATCCCAGGGTTACGAACTTGTCAGTTCCGCCGTCAAAACCGTTAGTTTGTACCGTCCTGACCCTGATGGTCCGCTTGTCCCGGTACCAGAGGGAGACGTCAGCATTCAGTACATCTCTCCCTCAGCTATCACGATTGGGGCTTTCGCGTATCGAAGGATCGGAACAGGGAGACCCGTGGACTGGGTTTTTGAGGGTGACTGGAACTGGGGCAGCAACGTCGATACCTCAGGCACGTACGACTTTCCTGGCCTTTCGTGGAACGGCAACCTTGCGATCTACGGCGAGAACTCAATGGTCTATTGGAGCAATGGAACGTACTCAAGCCCGAATTCCACGAGCCAGGTAGCTGGGCAAGGCATGGCATGGACTCTGCCGTATAACATCGTCTATCCAAGCACATTGGTCTATCCCAGAAGTGGTTACGTCCAGACCAAGGCCTACCAGATGTTCGAAGTGGGTGCTGCCGGGAACTTAGTGTTCAGTTTTGGACACGCGTACCAGTCCGTCAGTTATAGCCTCTCCCTGTCCGGTGGCGGCATGTCATGGAGCATCACGCCTTCTACCGGAACGTGGACGATCTCCACCTGGACGACCTTCCAGTATTGATGACTCAGCAACTTCGGGGCCCATCTTCCGTAATATGGGGGTGGGCCTTTCTCTTGTCGACATAGTGAACCCCTCTTCCGAGGTGAACAGACTTGCCCAGGTGTGGAGCCGGCAAGATGTTTCTTATCTCTTGCCTAGTCGTTTCTTGTGGCGCATGGGTCATTCTGCATTTTCACCCTGTGACCCAAAAAGCCTGGGGGGAATTCCGCTTCAGCAATGGGGCTGTCGTGACAGTCCCGTCGGGTGGAACAGTTGTGACTCCTTCGGGAGAGCATCTAATAGGGCTAAGGCTTTACACAGTCGTCACTCAGACAGAAGCGCTTTTCCCCCGGATGCTGGTCAGTTCTGTGTATATGCCGCCCTTCAAGATCCGTAGTGCTGCCTTGCTCCATGTTTATGTTCTTGCACCGGGACAGAAGGCAGAAAGCCCCGCGCTCCAGTGCCGTTACGTATCGTGGGAGGCCACAGAAACCTCTGTTTCTGCAGACATCCCGCTCGATATGGGATCAAGCCTTCTAAACGACGTTTCGATCTCCGGTCAGGTGTGCCTGAGCTACCTGCCACTGACTCATCTGTTACCCGCTGGCCTCTGGGCTCCAAAAGCTCCCAAGACTACATTTCTATTCTTCCTGAAGGGTCTTCCTGAAGGGCCCGAGTTGAGAATCAAAGGGGCCACTGACGACGGGCCCGGCTACGCTCACTCGAAACCACGCCCACAAAGGCGGCCCACCCCTCATCGGTCGGCTGCACAGTATGAAAACGAGCCGGCTGAGACCTAAGGAACTGTCTCAGACCGGCTCTTTCTTGTGCGCCCAGCAGGACTCGAACCTGCGCCACCGGCTCCGGAGGCCGGTGCTCTAATCCACTGAGCTATGGGCGCGTTTCTTCAATTCGCTTTTACATTATACAACAGAAAGTCGCCGGGCGCAAATCTGCCGGCCCGTTCCGAGGCTGTCAAGTTAATGTTGGTGGCCTATTAGGCGATCCGCAGCCGGCCGTTACGATAGGCCCGCTGGAAGGGTTTGGTTTACTTGTTTGAAGAAGTGAGATAGCCCGTGGGAAGCGTTGCGGCCCATGGTCAACGCAG
>DASXUT010000106.1 GCA_036504675.1 Bacillota bacterium
ATCAATCAAAACCTCTGCCAAGGCAGAGGTCTCAACGTACATCGCGACATCAAGGGGCATAGAGCTCCATCTGTTTTGGATGTCAAGAATCGCGATCATGACACCCGCCCCTCCTTACCATACGGAGCGCAGCCTTGACGTCTTCGGGGTCGCCCTTGTCCTTGAATCTCTTTAGAAACTCCCTTTGGCGCTTAACCAGCTCCTCACTGGTCATGTCGAAATAGCCCCTCTTGTGAAGGGCCTCCTTAAGCTCCTTAGTCAGTACTCGTTTACGCTCCGTCAATGGGTCTCAACTCCCAAGCTGACTAGAAGTGCCCTCAATTCCTTATCGAAAAGATCAACGGCAGACTTGAGGCATTCAACAGCTTGAGCAACTCTGCATGGATCAATACGCTTCAGTTCAAGACTTATGAAAAACAGATTCTTGTCCTCCGCCAGAGGTTCGATCCGAAAATCCCCCACCCAGGGCTCGGATCTCACGAACATGTGAAATCCTATTGCCTCGACGCCCTTGAAGGCGAGGACACGGCCTCTATCGCCGAGCATTGGGGAGAGGACTGTAGCGGCAGGCTCTTTTCCCTTTGCCGTCGCGACCCAGCTATAGACCATTCCGTTCACGGTTTCCACAAGGCACTTCTCCATGGCCTTCTGAATCCATGGTATGTCTTCAAGCAAGCACAAGCCACTAGCCCCGACTTTCAAAAGAGAGACCTGAGCTGGCGAGAAAACGGCAATTGAGTTGAGCCTCTTCGATCTTCTGGCCAGCATGCCTACCACGGGTGCAGGAATTATCTCGCTGAACTCATCGCCGATTTGTGACAGAATCTCGTCTGACTTTCTCTGGGACAACTCGCCGACGGCAGCGGGGAAATCAACTTTAGCTTGCTTAAAGGTAAACTCCGGCCCGAACATAAGTTCTTCCCCCAATGGTTGATCGGCCATTCTCGGCTTGCCGGAGGGATCCCCCTATGGGAAGCACTGGCCCTTATCGCCTATGACCCGCCCCTGGCGGAAAAATCCTTCTACAACTTGGGCAGGAAATCCTCCAGGTCGTAGTGGTCACCTTCCGTCCGAACCCGCGCGCCCCCCCGGGCACCAACTTGCTGGAGGTGGTGACTTGCCGTATTCCGTAGGGAACGGCCTGCACCGGTCCCTCCAGTCAGCGCCTCGCCGGCTGCCAACTGGCGATGTTCCAAAGCACGCTGAACGGTCCGGGGTCAAGGCCTTTGAGGCCCTTGGGGACGGCGTGGTAGCCGAGGTCACCCCACAGAACGAGCAGCGGCGGGTCGCCGATGAAGGTTTCCTGAAGCTGCAAGTACAGCTTTTGCAGAGCGCCCGCGTCGGTCGTCACGGCCGCCTGAGCCAGCAGACCGTCGACCTTCGCATCGCGGTAGGAGAAGAAGTTGGCCCCGCCGGTCAGGTAACCGTCGGGTTCCACCCCGGGCACGCGGCTCGAGGCGAAGACGTCGGCGACGTCCGGGTCGGGGCCCAGGACGAACCGCCCGAGCATGGCTTCGAAGGCGAAGGGCGGGGCCATCCGGGCGAAGAGGTCGGCCAGGCTCACCGCCTTGACCTCGGCGGCCACGCCAATCTTCCGCCACTGGGCGGCCACTTCCTGAGCGGCCTTGATCCGCGTGGTCGGGCGAGCGGGCGCCGGCTCTTCCGGCGCGAGGAGGGTGAACCGCAGCTGGTGACCGGCCCGGTCGACGAGGCCATCGCCATCGGAGTCCTTCCAGCCGGCCGCAGCCAGGAGAGCCTTGGCCCGGCCGACGTCGGGCGCGACGGATGGGCCTTCGTCAGCCACGTTCGGCCAGACCCCGGGCGGGAAGGGCGAGGCCAGCGGGTAGGCCGCGTCGCGCCGACCGCGGACGCCGGCCAGTCCGGCCGCCTCGAGGACCTTCCGCCGGTCCAGCCCGACGGACAGCGCCTGTCGCACCCGCGAGTCATCGAACAGGCCGACTCCGGCCTTCTGGTTGAAAGCGATGAAGAAGTAGGACGAGCCGCGGAAGGATCGGATCTCGCCGACCCGCTTGAAGCCGCGGTCCGCGGCCGCCTCGTGGAACCGCAGGGTCACCCGACCGAAGGCCGGCGGACCGCCCCAGTAGTTCGGGTTGGCCCGGGCGGTCAGGCTCTGCCCCGGCCGCCATTCCTCGAAGACGTAGGGGCCGGTGCCGACGGGCTTCGCAACTGTCGGGTGAGTCGGCCATTGATCGAAGGGAACTCCCGACAATTGACCCTCGGGCAGGACCGGGAGGGTCAGGCGCCAGGGCAGGAAGGAGTCCGGGGCGGCCGGGGTGAAGCGGACGGTCAGGTCGTCGAGCTTGGCCACCCCCAGCCCGCGCCAGAAGCCGCCGGGGTTGAAGATGAAGTTGGTGTCGGCCAGGGAGGCATAGGTGAAGACGACGTCGTCGGCCGTGAAGCGCCGCCCGTCGCGCCAGATCACTCCGGGGCGCAGCCTGACCGTCCAGGTCCGGCCGCCGTCGGCGGACGACCAGGAGACGGCCAGACCGGGCGCGGGACGACCGGCCCCGTCGACGTTGATCAGCGGCTCATAGAAAAGGCGGGCCGCGTCGGCCCCCCTCTGGTCGCTGAGAATCAGAGGGTTGAGTCCGGCGGGCTCGCCTATGATAGCCAAGGTCAGCGTCGGCGGCTCCTTGGCCTTTCGGCCGAGATAGCCGACGGCCACGCAGGCCGCCGCCGCACCCAAGACGAAGACGGCGGCGACGAGGGCCAGGAGCCTCCGGTGCTTTCTCATCAGCCCAGGTTCACCTCGACCGGCGCCGAGCCTGCTTCAGCTCGCGCCGTAGATGAGCTGGTAGCGTTGGTGAGCCTCGAGGACGCCGCGGACGAACATCCGGGTCTCCCCGAAGGGGATGGCGTCGATCTTGACGTCTCCCGGCTTCAGGCGCTTCTCGGCCACCCAGTTCTGAACGTTGCGGATGCCACCATTGTAAGCGGCCAGGGCCAGGACGGTGTCGCCCCCAAACTCGTCGCGCAAGGTCGAGAAGTACCACGTGCCGATGCGGATGTTCATGTCCGGGTCATTCAGATTCTGAAGGTCGAAGTCATCCAGACCGAGCCGGCCGGCGGCCCAGCTGGCGGTGTCCGGCATGATCTGCATCAGCCCGACGGCGCCCCTCTTCGACACCGCCCGGGGGTTGAACTTGCTCTCCGCCCGGATCAGCGAGGCCACCAGGTAGGGATCGAGGTCGTGGGTGGCCGAATAGGCGTCGATCAGGTCGCGGTACGGGTAGGGATAGGCGAGGCGCCAAACCCACTTGCTGGCCCCCAAGGCCAGCAGGCAGATGGCCACCAAGACAATAAAGAAACCCCGGAAGCGCCCAGGGCGCGACTGTGTCGGAAACATCGGTCCTCCGAAGCCGTCGGGGCGCGCGGCCGCCGGCGGTGGGTCGTCAGGTTGTGGTGGAGCGGCGAGAGACGGGCTGCTAATGCAAGTCTATGCCCACGCGTCGAGGCCAATTCAGCGGACGGTCGGTTTGGTCCGGCGCCCCGGGTGCGGGCGGCGGGGCCTGGTCACTTGCTCCTGGCCACGACCTCGTTCCAGAGGTCGAGGATGGTCGCCTTGGTCTGCTCGAAGTTTCCGGTGTTGTCGATGATCCGGTCGGCGTATCTCTTCTTGACGTCCAGCGGCAGCTGGGCTCGGGTCCGGCTTTCCGCCTCCTGCTCGTTGAAATGGTCGCGGGCCATCAGCCGGTTGATCTGGGTCTGGTGGTCCACGCTGACCACCCAGACCTGGTCGACCATGGCGGCCATCCCGGACTCAATCAGCAGCGGGGCGTCGATGACGGTGATCTGGCCGGACTTCTCGCCCCGGTCCATCTCCTTCTTGATGGCGGCGACGATCCGGGGATGAGTGATGTCGTTGAGCTTCTTGAGGGCGGCCGGTTCGTTGAAGACCTTGCCGCCGAGTCTTCGGCGGTTGATCGTCCGGTCGGGGTTGAGGATGTCCTGGCCGAAGGCCTCGACCAGTTCGCGCCAGGCCGGCGCGCCGGGACGGGTGACCCGCTTGGAGATGTCGTCGGCGTCGATGACCTTGGCCCCGAGCCCGCGCAGGAGCCCCGAAACGGTGCTCTTTCCGCTGGCGATGCCGCCGGTCAAGCCGATCGTGGTCACGCCGGACACCCCCTTCCGCTTTTGGCCGGTTCGTCCCCGAGGGCTCCCTGGTATTCCCGATAATCTATTCTACCTTGGGCTTTTCCTCGAATGGCGGGCCTTTTTTCTATTGTACCGCCATCGCCCCGGACCGTCAATTTCGCCGGACAGGAAGTGGGGGGCCGAGCCCGAATAAATAAGGGCTGGAAAAGACGGATTCGGAGGGGGTGGATGGGTGGGCTCGACCGAACGATCGCGCCAAAGTCGCCGGCGTCCGGCCTTCCTCCGCTTCCTCGAGGGGTGGCGGGACGTGCCTCCGCACATCCGTCCCATCCTTTGGCCCGAGCTGATGTGGGCCATCCCCTACGCCCTCTTCATCCCCTACGCTTCTCTGTACCAGGAGCGCGTTGGACTGTCCCCGGCCCAGATCGGACTCCTCGGCTCGGTGACCTCGACCCTTGGCGTCATCTCCGCCTTTTTCGGGGCCCACCTGGTCGATCGGGTCGGGCGGAAGCGCTCCCTGCTGGTCGCGGACTTCCTCTCCTGGCCGGTAGCCTGCGCCGTCTGGGCTTTCGCCGGCGACTTCCGGTGGTTCCTGGTCGCCGCCGTCCTCAACGGCGTCGGCAGCATTGCCTTCATCGCCTGGAGTTGTCTTCTGGTCGAGGACACCGCCGAGGCCGAGCGTTTCCCCATCTTCTCCTGGCTTCAGGTGATCCAGCTCGGCGCCGGCCTGTTCGTACCCCTCGCCGCGCCGGTCATCGCCCATCTGGGCGTGGTCTCGGGGACCCGCCTCCTCTACCTCTTCGCCATTCCGAACATGGCGGCGATGATGTTCATCCGCGACCGCCTGACTCGCGAGTCCAGCATCGGCCTGGCCCGGATGAGCCATGCCCGGGCCATCAACTGGCGGCAGGTGGCCTCGGAGTACCGGCGGGCGACCCGTTTCATCGTCGGCCACCCGGAGTATCGGGCCCTCTTCGTCGCCTCGCTGTCCTTCAACCTCAGCGCCGTGGTCTCGTCACTCTACGTCGGCCTCTACTACGCCGACCACCTGCTGGTGGCACCGGCGGTCATCTCGGTCTTCCCGACGGTCACCGCCGCCGTGATGCTGGCCTCGACCATCTGGCTCCTGCCGAGCCTGGACGAGGGCCTGGCCAGACGGAACCTCTCGGTCGGGTCGATGCTCGTCCTGACCGGCCTGGTCACCCTGATTTCCACGCCGACCCGCGGGCTGGGTTGGGTCGTCCTCTCGGTGACCCTCTCGGCCGCGGGCAACGGTCTGGTCAACCCGTTCTACAACGTCATCCTCAACGGACTCATCGAGGATGCCGACCGGGCCACCGTCCTGTCGGCTACGTTCGTGATCCGGACCCTGCTGCTGACCCCGGTCGGGGCGGTCGCCGGCTTCCTCTTCTCGCTGAGCCCAAGGCTGCCGTTCATCGGCGCGGCCGGCCTCATCGCCTTGGGGATCGCAGTCTATCTGCCGTTCGCCTTCGGGAGGGGGGCGGCGAGGGGATCTGCGGCGGCCGAGTAGTCGACGCGAAAAGATCGCCGCCACCTCGCGGTGCGGCGATCCCTTTGACAGCTCATCTTGTGCGCTTGATTTCTCTCCGTCGGCGGCCGGGTCAGGCTGCCGTTTTCGCTTTTGCCCTGGATTGACTCAGCCGTCCACCAACGTGCCCTTGAGTTTGGCCATGGCTGATTCACCCAACTCGCGCTCGGTGATCACTTCGAGCCGCCACTTGCCTCCTGTGGGCTTGATGCCGAACTCGCCGGTCAGGCCCATCTTCTGGGTCAGCCGTTGGTACTCCTCGCGGACGTCGCTTTCCTTTTCGAACTCAAGGGCGAATGAGCGCAAGTTCAGTCCGTCCCTCCTCGACCTGCCGGGTTAGGTCTCTGTTCATGACCATCCACTAACAACCTAATTATACCATCATTTGCTTCTTTCGAACAGTCGTTCTGGAGACATTTTTTCGCGGAGCGGTGCGCCTTTGGCGGCCTGGGGCCTTCTGGCAATTGGGGCAGAAGTGCGTGCTGCGCCCACCCAAGACGATCCGTTCGATGGGGGTGCCGCAGCGGAGGCACTTTTCACCGGTCCGCCCGTAGGCTTTCAGCATGGCGGCGAACTCTCCGCGGCGCCCCTCGCCGTCGACGTAGGTGGCGATGGTTGTCCCGCGATGGGCGACGGCCTCGGCGATGATTTCCTGAATGGCCTCGTAGAGGGCGCGGACCTCACGCGGCTTGAGTCCCGCGGCCGGCCGCTCCGGGTGGAGACCGGCCCGGAAGAGGCACTCGTCGGCGTAGATGTTGCCGAGGCCGGCGATGAAGGACTGGTCCAGGAGGAGCGGCTTGATCCTGGTCTTCCGCCGGGCCAGGCCCACCCGCAAGTAATCGTAGGTGAAGTCGGGGCTGAGCGGTTCGGGGCCGAGACCGGCCAGGCCCTTCAGCTTCGGGTGGGCGGCGTAACCGGCGCGGTCGCGGATCCCCGGGACCCACGAGACCCGGCCGAAGTGGCGGAGGTCGATGTGGCGGAGTTCGAGGCCGCCCGCGAGGTGGAAGACGACGTGGGTGTGCTTCTCCAGCTTGGGTTCGAGGACCTCGCCGGCCCGGCAGACCAAGAGGCGCCCGGCCATCTTGAGGTGGATGACGATCTCGCCCGCGGCCTCGCTCAGCCGCAAGATCAGGTACTTCCCGCGCCGATCGACCTCGGCCAGCCGCCGGCCGGTCACCCGGGCGGCGAACTCGGCCGGGGTCAGGGGCTCGACGAACTTGTCCCGCCTGACCTCGACCCGGGTGATGAGCCGGCCGGCGGCACGGTCGGCGACGGTTCGACGAATAGTCTCTACTTCGGGCAGCTCCGGCAAGGGCGTCAGTCGCTCCTCTTCAGTCAATGTCCTCGACGTCGTACCAGTTGGGCCCGGCCTTGAGATCGACCTTCAGGGGCACGGCCAGGGTGTAGGCGCTCTCCATCGCCTCGCGGACAAGGTCGACCATCTCGTCCATCTCGTCCTTGGGGACCTCGAGGATGAGTTCGTCATGAACCTGAAGGATCAGCTTCGACCGGACCCGCAACTCCTCGAGCCGCCGGAAGAGTTCGATCATCGCCAGCTTGATGATGTCGGCCGCGCTCCCCTGGATGGGAGTGTTCATCGCCGTCCGTTCGGCGAAGGACCGTAGATTGTGGTTCCGCGAGTTGATGTCGGGAAGGTAACGCCGCCGGCCGAGGACGGTGGTGACGTAACCCTTGTCGTGGGCCTCGGCCACGGTGTGATCCATGTAGGCTCGGACCCCGCCGTAGCGGGCGAAGTAGTTCTCGATGTAAGCCTTGGCGTCGCGGCGGGCCACGCCGGTGTTGCGGGACAGCCCGTAGTCGCTGATCCCGTAGACGATCCCGAAGTTGACCGCCTTGGCCCGGTCGCGGAGGTCGGACGAAACCTCGCCCATCGGCAGGCCGAAGATCTCCGAGGCCGTCCGGCGGTGGATGTCCTCGCCCTTCGAGAAGGCGTCCCGGAGGACCTCGTCGCCGGAAAGGTGGGCCAGCACCCGCAATTCAATCTGGGAGTAGTCGGCGGCCAGGATGAACCAGCCGGGTTCGGTCGGGACGAAGACCTTACGGATCTTTCGGCCGAGCTCCTCCCGGACCGGGATGTTCTGCAGGTTCGGGTCGCTCGAGGAGAGTCGGCCGGTGGCCGTGACCATCTGGTTGAAGCTGGTGTGGATCCGCTTGGTGTCCGGGTTGACCAGGGTTCGCAGGCCGTCGATGTAGGTCCCCTTGAGCTTGGTCAGGGTCCGGTGCTCGAGGACCTTGGCCACGATGGGATGCTCCTCGGCCAAGGCCTCGAGGGCCTCGACGTCGGTGGACGGTTGACCCTTGGGGGTCTTCTTGACCGCGGGGAGCCGCAGCGTCTCGAAGAGGACGCGGCCGAGCTGCTGAGTGGAGTTGATGTTGAACTCCTCGCCGGCGAGGTGGCAGATGTCCCTGGTCAGATGATCGAGGGACAGCCCGAACTCCACCGACATCTGGTCGAGGCCGGGGATGTCGAGGCCGACGCCGGTCAGCTCCATCTCGGCGAGGACGCGGAGGAGGGGCATCTCGACGGTCTCGAAGAGGTCGATCAGGCCGTCCCGCTCAAGCCCGGCGCGGAGGATCGGGCCCAGGCGGCGGACGACCTCGGCCCGGACGCAGTAGGCCTTGGTCTCGTCGGCTTCGCTCCAGGCGGCGGAGGCCGCGCCGGACGCCGAGGCCCCGGCCCCCTTGGGCGGATCCAGCGGCGGTAGATCGACCCCGAAGTGCTCTTTGGCCAGACTCTCGAGGTTGTAGTTGCCGCGGGTGGCATCGATGAGGTAGGCCGCCAAGGCCGTATCGAAAGCCAACCCCGCGGGTTGGTAGCCGGCTCGGCGCAAGAGGATGTGGGCGGTCTTCAGGTCGTGGCCGCGCTTGGCCACGGCCCCGTTCTCGAAGGTCTTGGCCAGGACCGGAGGGATGACCTCCTGACCGGCGAAGAGCCCGTCGGTGTCGAGCCTGGCGACGTGATAGGCGGCATCGTCGAAGGCCAGACCGATCCCCTTGGGACGGGCCTCGGTGGGGCGGCGGGCATCGGTCGCCATGAAGAAGTCGAAGCCGCGTGCGGCGGTCATCCGCTTGACCGCCGCCGGCAGGTCGGCCGAGGTGCTTCGTTTGACCTCGGCGGGAAGGAGGGATTGAGCGGCGACGACCGGCGCGACGGTCACGTCGCCCGAGGCTGACCCGGCCTTCATCCCGGCCATCTTCTCCAGCCGCGTGACCAGGGTCCTGAACTCCAGCCGACGGCAGAACTCGACCAGCGCCCCGTAGTCCGGCACCTGGCGGGCCAGCGCGGCCAGGTCGGCTTCGACCGGCACGTCCCGGTCGATGGTCGCCAGGCGCTTCGACAGCTCGGCCTGCCCGGCGTAGGTCGTCAAGGACTCCTTCAACTTCGGGCCGGAGACCTTGTCGGCGTTCTTGAGGACCTCCTCCAGGCTGCCGAACTCGGCCACCAGCTTGGTCGCCGTCTTCTCGCCGACCCCCGGGATGCCCGGGATGTTGTCGGAGGTGTCGCCCATCAGCCCCTTGACGTCGACGAACTGGTCGGGCCGGACCCCGTAGCGCTCGGCCACCCCGGCTTCGTCGAAGATCTTGGTCTCGGTGATCCCCCTGAGGGTCAGGATGGCCTTGGTCTTGGGTCCGACGAGCTGCAGGGCGTCGCGGTCGCCGGTGAAGATGAGGGTCTCCAGGCCGCCGGACTCGGCGCGCTTGGCCAGGGTCCCCAGGATGTCATCGGCCTCGTAACCATCGAGCTCGAGGATGGCAATGTTGAAGGCCCGTAGGATGTCCTTGAGGATGGGAATCTGGACCCGGAGGTCTTCGGGGGCACCGGTGCGGTTGGCCTTGTACTGGTCATAGGCCTGATGGCGGAAGGTCGGGGCGCTCTTGTCGAAAGCCACCGCCAGGTACTCCGGGTTCTCCTCGTCCAGGAGGCGGAGGAGCATGGTCAGAAAGCCGTAGATGCCTCCGGTCGGTGTCCCCTCGGCGGTGGTCAGCGAGGGGAGGGCGAAGAAGGCGCGGTTGACAAGGCTGTTGCCGTCGATGAAGACGGCCTTGGGCGACTTGTCCGGTCTGGTCTCGGTCAGGGGTTTGGTCTCGGTCAGGGGTTTGGTCTCGGTCAAGGGTTTGGTCTCGGTCAAGCGGGCTCACTCCTCGGCCCGGCCGCCGGGCCCGGGCCGCCTCCACTATTCACCGCCGCGGGTCGAAAACCTGCCTGGCTTTAGCTTCCCCATTTACCGCCCTTTGGGACCGTGACGTACCATGGAAGCGGCGGCCCAGCTGAGCCTGGCCGCCGACATCGAGCACATCACCGACGTGCGGGTCATCGCCGCCCACGGGGTGATGAGCCCGCCGGCCCTGGTCGTCCGAGGCCAGGTGTGGGCTCGTCACCGGACCCCCGCCCCCGGCCCAAGCCTGAGCCACGGTCGGAACAGCGGGTGCTCGGTGGCGACGTTGTATAACGGCAATAGGCCCTGTGCGATCAACTCGCGATTGACCACGAAGACCAGAAACAACAGGAGTTGCCAGAGGTATCGGGGGGCCCCGAAACCGGCGGCGAGGCCGTGGCGGTCGGCCACCGGGGTGACAAATTCGACCTCCAGCCCGAAGGGACGGACGTGGAACGCCCCATACTCATGGAAAGCCGTGGCCGCCATGGCGTGGGCGCCTTCGTGGATAACGGCGAAGACGATGATGGCCGCAAGTAGGGTCAGGTACCTCCGCATTGCGCGCCGCCTCCTTTCGGTCCCCCCGGCCACCCTGGACCGGTGGGTCCGCGGTCTTCATTTGACCGCGCTGGCCCGGTTTTCCTTCCTGCCTCTTGACACCAAAATGGGGCGCCGCCAAAGGGCACCCCACCGGATCGACTCCAAAGGGCCTGCCGCGGACCTCAGAAGTCGAAGTCGGCCCTGATCCGCACGGTCACCATGATCGTCCCGTCGGGGTTCAACGGCGGGAGGGCCGTCCGCCAGGCGATCGGATAGGCATCGGGGGATAGGGCTCCGGATCCGCCGACGCTCGAGGAGACGGTCCCCCCGGTGGCGCTGCCCTGCCAGGTCCCCTGCTCGGAAAGGGAGGCCCCGTCCAGCGGCTGCGGCCCGAAAAAGGCTCCGGGCGGTTCGATGGCCACCGACCGCACCCCGCGGATCTTGAACCCACCGGCCTGGGCAGTCGTTTCGGCCTGTCCGCGGGCCGTCCTCATGGCCTTTTCGGTGGCCCACTGGATGACCTTGTCCTCATCGCGGAGGACATACCGGACCGGGACCGCCCAGGCTCCGAGGGACCCGGCCACGTCGATGGCCTTGAGGGCCAACTTGGAATCGAGTCCCCCGATCACGATACGCTCAAAGAGCCTGGACTGCGACGGCTCGGGGAGACCGGAGACGGACGGCGCCCCACCGGCGGCGACCGAAGTGAAACGGATGTCCATCTGGAATTGACCTTCGGTCAGCCCGGCCTTGGTCAGGGCCTCGCGCATGGCCTTATCTGCTTTCTGAAGCGCGGCCTGGGCCTCGGTGCCGTTCTTGCCCGTCCCCCACAGCTCGACGACCAGGTCCACGCCAGTCGGAGTGACCGCCACGGAGCCCTGTGCGTAAACGTTGACCGCCTTCGTCCGGTCGGGGGTCGGTTGGGTGACCCCAGCCGCCTGAGGCGGCCGCCCCGCAAAAATACCGATGGCCAACGCTACTGCCAGCAGCGTGGCCACAACCACGTGGAATGGTTTGATTTCCAACCTAGACCCTCCCCCGGACCCTCGCCGGTCTCATGCGGGTGTAGATGACGTAGGCGACCCACAGGATGGCCAGGATGATCAGGACGGGCGCCGCTCCGCCCAGGGATCGGGCGGTTCGCACAGCCAGCACGCCGAGCCCGCGCGAAGTCAGCATGAAGGCTTGTCCCGCCTCCTTGCCGGCGCTCAACCCGGCCGAGCTGTTGGTCGCGGGAGCCGCCCCGGTGGTGACCGGGGCTTGGATGAGATCGATGGCGATGGCGGAGTAGGCGGCGGTCTCCTTGATGGCGTTGATCCGGCCCTGAAGGAGCTCGATCTTGGCCCTGACCGCGGCCAGTTCGTTCTCGAGGCGGATGATCTCATCGACGCCCTTGGTCTTGGCGACGATCTCCAGGTAGCGGCTCTCTTGCTGCTTCAGGACCTTGAGCCGGGCCTCGGCGTCGGTGTAGTCAGGGACGATGTCCCGACCGTTGATGCTCTTGGCCTTGAGCGTTCCAAGCTTCTCCACCTGAGCCAGAACGTCGAGGAGGGTCTCGGCCGGCACCTTGATGGTCAGGGTGCCGTGCTTCAGCCCGGTCTGGTCAGTGTAGGTGTTCGAGCTCTCGACGTAGCCGGCGCCCTGGCCGTTGTCCCGCTCGGCCAGTTGGCTGACCTTGGCCACGGCCTCGTCGACATTGCGCACTTCAACCTGGAGGGAGGCCCGCTTGCCAACCTTCTGCGGAAGGACGGCCATGATGTCCTGGTCGATGGCCGGCCCGCCCAGCGACCCGCCGAGCCCGGTCCCGCCGAACCCGCCGGTCTCCGGACCGGAGCCGGCTCCCTCATTCCCCGTTCCGGTAGTCCCCCCGGACGTAGGTGCGGCGGCCTTGATACCGGTCCCGGTGCCGCGGCTGACATCGGTGGCTACGACCTGCCCGCCATCCTGGTTGCCAGTCCCGCCGGTGGTAGCGGTCCCGCCGGAGCCGGCGTTCGGGGTGACGCCCGTGAGACCCATCTGGCGCTCACCGTTTCCGGCCTTATCGGCCACGGTGATGCCGTCCTTCGTCTGGCCGCCCCCGGCGCCCTGATCGGTGACCCCCTGAGCATTACCCCCGGAGGTTCCTGAGAGGAGACCCTTCTCCCCGTCGGGCAGCTTGCCCTTGGGGTCGGCGAGACCGGGCGCGGTCGGCTGGTTCATGTCCGAGTTTTGCCCGACCGCGACCGTGGTCGGCTTGGACAGTCCGAGCCAGGCCAGGGCAGCGGGGCTCTGGATGGCCGTGCCCACCCCGACCGCCAGGGCCAGGGTGGCGGCGACGGCGACGGCCCCGCGATAGGTCACCAGGGCCCGCCCGAAGCGGGCAAAGAAACCCCGACGCTCCCGGCGCTGCTCAGCCAGGATCCGGCGGCGGAGCTTCGCCCGAAAGTCGGGGGGTGGCTCGACTTCGTCAAGTTGCTGAACAAGGGCCAGCGTGGTCCGGAGGGCGGCGACTTCGGAGGCGCATTCGTGGCAACGACGCAGGTGTTCCTCGACCCAGGATCGCTCGTCCAGGTCGAGAGTTCCGTCGATATAGCCTGACAGCAGCTCTCTTACATCGTCACAGCGCACCGCCGTGCCCTCCTTTCGCTACGCTTCGCCCGCCTGTGTAGACGACGTTCGGAGAAAAAAGTTCCAGGGCGGAAAGTTTCTCTTTGAGGGCGAATCGGGCTCGGTTCAGACGGGATTTGACCGTCCCCAGGGAGCAGTCCAGGGCTTCGGCGATCTCCTGGTAGGACAGCCCCTGGAGGTCCCGGAGGACGATGACCATCCGGTATTCCTCGGTGAGCTGCTCGATTCCCGCCTGGACGACCTCGCGGATCTCGGTCCGCTCGGCCAGTTCATCGGGAGGCGGCGCCGGATCGGGCACTTGTCGCTGCATGACCTCGCCCTTGTCGCCGGCGACCGGCTCGTCCAGCGAGACCGTCGGTCGGCGCCCGCGTTGCCGGAGTTCATCGAGGCAGACGTTGGAAACGACGCGGTAAAGCCAGGTGGAGAAACTGGACTGGCCGCGGAAGTCCTTGAGCGACTGGAAGACCCTCAGGAAGGCTTCCTGCGAAAGGTCGCTCGCGTCCTCGTGGTTGCCGCTCATTCGATAGGCGAGGTTGTAGACTTTCTTCTCAAACAGACGAACCAGGTTGTCAAAGGCGTCCACGTCGCCTCGTTGGCATCGATGAATCAGTTCGGACTCGTCCACACCCCGCCTCCTTTCCACGGTCGCTTCAGCCCGCGGTGCGGGCCAGAGAGCTCAGGACGTGCAACTTTGATTAAATTCAACATGATGATACCATGTCCTCCGTTTTGGAGCATCAAAAACTTGGCATACCCGGCCGAAGCGGAAGATGCAAAGCCGCCGGAGCGGGCGCGGGCCCGTCCCGGCGGCCTTCATTTCCCGGGCTGCGGAGCCTAGTGGGCAGGGACAAGGGTCAGACGCAGTCGGGCCAGGTCGGCGGCCACCAGCCAACCGGCCTTCTCAGCGGCCGGCCCGAGGGCGACGTACGGCTCGTAGTCATGGATGGCGCCCGGCAACGCTTCTCCGACGGCCAGCACCGCGCCGAGATTGAAATCCCAATTGGCGCGAAGGCCCAGATCGCTCATGGCCACCCGCAGGGGAATGAGGAAGTCTCCGGCGAAGGGCACTACCTGACGGGTCAGGAGCCGGTCGCCAAGGTAGAGGGCCAGGGTCGAGAGGTCCAAACGGCCGTCTTCACCCATTTCCCCAGCCACGGGGAAGCCGAAGACGGAGGATAGGTCGGCGACCTTGACCCGCCAGCGGCCATCCGCGTCCGGGGCCCCGGGGGCCCGGCCCCCGTCCAAAGTCATTTTTCCGGCCTTGTCGAGGCCGACCTCGTGGTCGAAGGCCTCGGCCAGCGGCCCCAGGAGGACCCAGTCGCCGCCATCGTCGCGGCGATAGCCCCCGGGCAGCGTTCGGCCGTTCAGGGAGGCCGGCCGCCCCAGGGGTATCTCGACGGTCGTCTCGGTCGAGGCTTCGAGGGCCTCGGCCAGTTCCTCGGGGGAGACCGCGCCGGCGCGTCCGAACCGGGCCAGCTTCTCGAGGACCGATGGGAGGGTCTCCGGACCATAGTGGTAGAGGTCGGACCAGATGATCAGGGTATCCTCGCCGGTGGCCTGGTCATGGACGAACTCGATTTGATCGTAGACTATCTCGACCGGCGTGCCCAGGCGGACCCGCTCGAAGAGTTCCTCGGCCTCGGAGTTGACCAGCCGGACGCACCCGCCCGAACACGGCGAGCCGATGGTCCACGGCACGTTGGTCCCGTGGACCCCGTAACCGGTCCGCCCGAGGCCGATCCAGCGGGTGCCGAGCGGATTGGCCGGGCCGGGCGGCACGGGCTTGCGGCCGGTCGGGTACCAGGTCGGGTCAAGCACCTTGACGGCCACCTTGAACTGGCCCACCGGGGTCTCCTCGAAGTTCCGGCCGATCCCCACCTTGTACCGCTTGACCAGCTTGCCGTCTTCATAGTAGAAAAGGCTGGTCGAAGGGAGGTTCAACCGAATGTACTGGCCTTTCGGTGGAGGGGTTTCGCGGGACGGAGCCACTTGCGGGGGCGAGGCCGTGGGCTCCCCGGCTGCGAGGCCCGGGGCGGCCTTGACAATGGCGCCTTGGAGCGGAGAGAAAGGGGCCGTCAGACAGACGATGAAAACAAAAAAGACCAGTGCGCAGAGGAAGCGCCTGCTGCCCTCAGCCCACCCCACGTCGCCAGCTCCCTTCCGGCCACAGCCGGGGACAGTATATGCTGGTGGGGGTGGGGTATGCCCGGGTCACCAAGGCTTGCCCTGCTAGATAGGGGTCTGGCGGGACACTTGGCGAGGAAGTCGGCGCTGCCTCCGCCCGATCAGTTGTGCTATAATGCCAAGTGGAACGAATCTCTGTCCGGAGATGAGAGCATGGCCGACCGTCGGCCCACCACCATCCTCTGTGACTCCTGTTGCGATCTCCCCCGCGGACTTCTCGAGGCCCGGAAGATCAAGCTGATCCCGCTGACCGTGATCTTCGACACCGAAGAGTACAAGGACGGCGTGGACATCTCGCCGCCGGAATTCTATGCGCGAGTACGGCGTGACGGGGCCATCCCGCACACGTCGCAGATCACGGTCCCAGAGTACAGTGACTTCTTCGGGCGGGCCGTGGCTGAAGACGGGGAGGCCGTCTACATCGGGCTCAGCTCCGGCCTGAGCGGCTCATTGAACAACGCGGTGGCCGCCGCCGGGCTCCCCGAACTCAACGGCCGGGTGCGCGTCGTCGACAGCCTGGGGGCTTCGGTCGGCCTGGGATTGATCGTCCTGAAGGCGGCCGACCTGGCGGAGGCCGGTTCCTCGGCGGCCGAAATCGCCGCCGAGCTCGGGTACCATCGGGCGACTGTGAGTCACCTCTTCATCCTCGACACCCTTGAGTTCGCCCGCAAGACCCTGGCCAAAGTCCAGGGGCGGCGCAAGGCCGTCGGCCGGCTGTTCGAGGAGATGGAACGGCTCGGCGCCAACCCGGCCGGGCGCCGCGTCGGCGTCAACCATGCCGACGACCCGGAGACGGCCGCCGCTCTGGTCGAACGCTTCAAGTCGCAATATCGCGCCGGCGAGGTCGTGGTCGGCGAAATCGGTCCGACCGTCGGTTCGCACGTCGGCCCCGGCTGCGTCTCGATCTTCTTCGAAGGGCCGGTCAACCGCGGCTACTAGATCCTCGCGCGACCGGCCGGCCTGTAACAGGTCGACCCGCTCGACTTGAACGACCTGACGCCATGTGTTAAAATGGCATATGCCAACAGAATAGCGATTTTCATCACGCCGAAGTGGTGGAATTGGCAGACACGCACGACTCAAAATCGTGTGGGAGTGATCCCATGTCGGTTCAAGTCCGACCTTCGGCACAGACACCCACCGTACAAGGT
>DASXUT010000107.1 GCA_036504675.1 Bacillota bacterium
CGGGAGGTGGCGGCGATGGGAACGGATCAACTCGTGGTGGCTACCGTTGTGGCCCTCTTGGGCGCGGCTTTGTGGGAGGGGCTGCGGCCGGTCAACGTCCCGAGACAGGCCAACTTCGAGGGGATCGACGACCCAGCGGCCGCTCGGGCCTATGATTGGCTCAGCCGTCTCCCCCACTTCAGCCTGGTCCGTCAGCTGATGGCCTGGGCTGTAGCCGCCCGGCGTCCTGAAAGCCCGCTGGTCGACGTCGGTTGCGGTCCCGGATACTTCACGGCCAAGCTGGCCAGGGCCTTCCCCGACCACGGGGTGATCGGGGTCGACCTGTCCGAGGAGATGACCCGGACGGCCGCGGCCAACCTGTCGGCCCGGGGCCTCGGGCGGGTCAGGTTCATCCAAGGTGACGCCCGTGAGCTGCCCTTTGGCGACGGGTCGGTCGGCTTCCTGGTGAGCACCCTGTCCCTGCATCATTGGGCCGACCCGGTGGCGGCCTTCACCGAGTTCCACCGCGTCCTCCGGCCTGGCGGGCAGGTGCTGGTGGTCGATGTCCGCCGGGACTGCCCGCGCTTGTTCTACTGGCTCTTCGCCCTGGACAGGCAAATCCTGACCCCGCACGCGCTGAGGGTGGCCAACGAGCCGATCGCGTCGGCTCTGGCCTCCTACAGCCTGGGGGAACTGCGGGCCATCCTGCGGCAGACTCCCTTTGATGAGGGCCGGGTCGGCGCCCTGACGGCTCTGTCGCTGACCTGGGCCCGAAAGGGCTGAAATCGAGACCCTTCGAGACTGAAGGCAAGGCCCTTCCCGGTGGTGATGGGAAGGGCCTTTCGCTTTGCCGCCGGTCCGTAACCGTCCGAAGAGCATCGCCCCCCCGCACGGCCTGGAAGGCTCACTCCCAGCCCATCATCGTCCGCAGGATGTCCTGCACGCCGGCCAGGCCGGGGTGGGGGGAAACGTAATCGGCGGCGGCCTTGACCGCGTCGGTGGCGTTGGCCGGCGCCCCCCGCCAGCCGGCCGCGGCGAAGAGGTCGAGGTCGTTCTCGCTGTCCCCGATGGCCAGGATGGACGACGGGTCAAATCCAGGATAAGTGGCCCTGAGAAAGTCGAGGCCGTCGGCCTTGGAGACGGGGACGAGAGCGATGTCGAGGACCTCGCCGACCGTGAAGACCCTGGCCTCCGGGTGAGCCTCACGGACCACGCCCTCGACCTGGTCGCGGGAATCACAGGCGGGATGGCCGCCGACGGCAATCAGGCTCAGGGTGAAGTCGCGGCTGGGTTCGATCTCGACCGGCCCGATCCGCTCGGCGATGGCCTCCAACAGGTTGACGCGGTCGCGGCGGAGCCTGGTCACGCCGTACTCCTCGATGCGCGGATGGACGAGGACCCGCGAGCCGACCCCCTCGACGACCAAAGACCCCAACTCGCAAAGATGAGGCGACTCCCGCAAACCGAGGATGACGGCGAAGACCTTGACGAACTCGACCGACCTCCCGGTGACCAGTGAGAACGACGGGGAGCCCGCCCGCGCCCTGGCCGACCGCAGCCAGGCGTAGGCTCCGAGGTCGGGCGGTTGGGTGAAGTCGTAGAGGCAACCATCGATGTCCGACAGGACGGCCGTCGGCCGGCGCGGTCCCGAACTACTCATCCCGATTCCCCTTGTCCAGGCAGACTAGCTTTTTATCGCGTTGCTTTTTGATCACGACGTAGGACGAGTCGCGGGCCTCGACCGGTCCGTGCCCGACGGCTTGCGCGACGACCGCGGACACGGCGGCGTCCGTCCCCGTGCGGTGGTAACCGAAGACTACGAGGACGCTATGTCCGGGAGCGGCCGGATTGGGCACCAGGTGCACAAGGCCGGCGTCGGTGTCCCACGGGAAACCGTAGGAGACCGGCCCACCGCGCCGCTTGGCCGCGATCATCTCGGGCTCCAGGGTCCACGGGTGCAGGGGGGCGTGGCCCGTTTCAGCGGCCCGCGCGGCCATCGTCCCGCCTAATTCGCAGCAGTCCTCGAAAGGACAGCCCCCCGGCCTGATGGATCCGGCGGCTTCCCCATCGCCCCGACCGTCCGCCCAGCGGCCCCACTCGCTGCCTCGGTAGTCGGCGCCGCAGCGGAACAGGCAATTGGTGAAGGAGTTGGCCAGCGGCGAGCCAAGGACGATGAGATCGCGGCCCTTGACCTCGTCGAGGCTCAGCCCGAGACCCTGAGGTCCACCGGCCGCCGTCGACGATCCGGGATTCAGCCCGGCGACGTGGGCGACCCGGAAGTTGTCCCCCAGGGTGGCCAGCCCGAGAGCATCCATGAGCTCATACGCCAGGGCCAGGTCGACGGTGTCCATCCGGAAGGGCAGGCCGAGAAGGTTCCTCAGGCTCGCGCCGGTCAAGTGGTCGCCGAAGGTGCTGCCGACGACGATCAGCGGTTCGGTGGAACCCCTGGTGACTAGTTCGATGAACTGGCCGAGGCTGGTTGGGCCGGCGGTGGCAGAGCCGGCGGCGGTTGGCCGGCCGGCGGTTGGCCGGCCGGCGTCATCGGGGTCCGCCGCCTGGCCTGAGCGCCTGGCCCATTCGGCCCGGGCGGCCATCCGATTCAACAGACCGAAGGCCGAGCCGGCGAGCTTCTCCAGAATCTTCTTCTCGCCGCGGACCCAGACCACGGTGCCGACGATGACGCCCAGGGCGACGGAGCAGATGAGATAGGCCCAGAAGCGCGGGGTAAGGGTCGGCAAGTTGCGCCGGAACGAGAACCAGGCCTGGCTGTAATAGGGCTTCAAGAGGATGCTGGCGATGAGGACGACGAAGGCCGCCAGAGCCTCGCCGAATCGGAACTCGCGGAAGAAGCGGCCGGTCCGCCGCTTAACCAGCGTGAACTGGTCCTCGTCGGGGAGGACGAAGCCTCGGTTGTCCCGGAAGGCCTCCCCGACCGTGGCGGCCAGGCTGGCCTCATCGTGGCCGACCAGGACGACAACCGTCTTGTCCAGGTCCCAGACGGGCCGGAAGGGCGAAGGTCGGACGATGACTTCGGCCCTTGGTGCCTGGGCCGAACCGGCGGCGCTCTTCCTCTCCCACTGGTGGACGAGGCGCTCGACCTCGTCGGCAGCCTGGTGGTCCTCGTCGCAGATCAACCGCATCAGGTCGTTGGACCAGACCTTCTTCGACCCGCCCTGGGCCGACCGGTGGACAGTCCCGACGACGATGTAGTTGTGGTACCCGAGGTCGCGGCGGCGGAAGCCGTCGACGAGGACGGCCCGCGGGGCCTCGGTCGAGCCGGACTTGGCCTGGTCGAGCCAGAGGCGGCGGTCGCCGGTCCCGCCGGCCACCGCGGTGGCCAACTTCAGGCCGAGCAGCCCTTCGGACAACGCGGTCGCCTCGGCGGCAGCCAGGCCGGCCTCCCTGACCTCCCTCGGCTGAAGGGCGGTGTTGGAGATGACCACCCGGGCCTGGAGCCACTCCCCGGCTCGGCCCAACTCATCCCCGGATGAGAAGACCAATGACTTGGGCGGCTCCAGCCAGAAGGCCCACCGGCCGGTCGGCCCGCGTCTGGCCGGGCTATCCAGGCCGAGGGCCCCGGACAGGCGTTGCAGCAAGTCGTCGGCGTCCTCGTCCCCGGCCAGAGGCAGCCCCTCGAGGACCAGGTGAGCGACGATGCCGCCGGTCAGGCCGACCCAGAGGATGACGACCACTTGCTGAATGAGCTGCCAGCGCTGGACGATGGCCAGGGCCAGCGGGGCCGAAAAGGCCAGGACGATCAGGTAGAAAAGCAGGGCCAGGCGGTTGTAGCGGGCGATCCGCAAAGGTCATCCCTCCGGGCAAGGTGATTCTTCGAGCACCGACGTGGTTCCTTCTGGCCGGAAGCCGGCCGGTGGCCAGAGGCACATCAGGAACGGCCCTCGATGGCAGTCTAGGAACGAAGGAGGGGTTCAATTGGCCAGGCCACCCAAGGTTGCCGTCGTCGGGGCCGGCCTTTCCGGCCTGGCCTGCGCCATCGGCCTCGAGCGGCGCGGCCTCCGGCCGGACGTCTTCGAGAAAAGATCGGTCGTCGGCGGCCGCTTCCCCAATGTCGAAGGGTTCATGAGAATCGCGGACGCCCCCTTCGGCGATGCCCTCCACTTCCTGTGGCGAGAGTACGGCCTCAGGGTGTGGGTCCCCAACCCCATCGAACGCTTGGTCTTCCATTCGGTCCGGCATGAGGCCGTCATCCGCGGGCCGCTCGGGTACACCACCCTCAGGGGCGATCAGGAGGGGTCCTTCGAAAAGCAACTGGCCCAAGAGTTCAAGGGCCCGATCCATTTCGGCCGGGCCGCCGACGCCATCTCCCTGGCGGGCGACTACGACTTCGTGGTCGTCGCCGACGGGCAGGACACCATCCCCCGGCGCCTCGGGTTCTGGCGGAAAATCGTCTCGGTCCGGGCCTCGGCGTGGGTCGTCGAGGGTCCGGTCCCCCCGACCGAGATCGACATCTGGCTCGACCCGGACCTGGCCGGACACGGCTATGCCTATATCCTGCCGTGGCGAGAGCGGACCGGGATGGCCGCCATTTATGAGCCCGATGCGGGTGAGGGTGACGAGATCCACGCCGACCGGCAGGCCCGCTTCCTCGAGGTCCTCCGCCGCCGCGGCCTGCAGGCCCGGCCCCTCGAGGGCAGCCAGATCAACGATTATGAGATCGGCTACCCCGAGCGCTGTCGCGACGGCCCCCTCCTCTTCGTCGGCAACGCCGCGGGCTGCATCCAGCCGCTGGCCGGCTTCGGGCAACTCCTGTCGGTGATCAGCGGGTTCGCCGCCGCTAGGGCCGTCGTCGAGGGCCGGCCGTACGAAGCCTTTCGCGGGTCGGACCAACGCCGCCGGGCGGACGTCGCCCTCAGGAGACTGGTCGACCGGTTCGGCGCGGACGACTTCGACCGGTGGATCGCCGCCCTGGCCCTCATCCCCTTCAGAGACCTCTTCTTCTCGACCAATCTGCCCCTCCTGACCTGGGGCGGGAGCCTGGTCTCGACCTTCTGGCCGCCGGCCGGGGAGGGGCCCTCCGGCCGGTGACTGGGCGGGGAAAGTCGGCTGCTAGGAAAAGGGCCGGTCGGTCACGAATAGGCAAGGGATGGTTGATCGAAGGTCGGTCGGGGCCGGCAACGACAACCCTCCGCCTGCCGCCCGGAGACGGCTTGGCCGCGGACAAGGGAGGATGCGCATGAGCAGACTGTTCGGATGGGGACGGACCCGCGAGTGGCCCCCGAGGAAACGGGAAGATGAGAAGAAGCCGAGCCAGGCGACAGAAACCAATCCCCCTCCCCCCGGCACGCTTCAGGTCTTCACCAACCCGCCGACCGAGGGTCAGAGCGAGACGCCGGCCAAGTCGGGCGAGCCACCGAAGCTGGACAGCCTCGACATCCTGGCCTTCACCATCGCCATGTTCCAGATCATCCTGCCCTACTTCCTCGTCCTCGTCGGGGCCATCCTGGCCGTCTATGGGCTGTTCTGGTTGCTGTTCAGGCATTAGGGCAGAGCGCCTCACGGCTCGCCGCCGCACAAGGTCAAAGGCATAATAAGAGCAGGCCTTCCCATGGTCTGGTGGTGGCCTGCTTGCTTCATTTCTGTCAGCAGCTACTCCAGGTACTTGCGAAAAGCTCCTCGCTCGGTGCGAGTTCAACCTCGCCCCTAACTCAGGTGTCGCACAATGACCCCAGGATGGGCTTTCTGATACAGTTCAGCGACCAAAC